>DAOORG010000199.1:0-4991 GCA_035389165.1 Chitinophagales bacterium | reverse complement strand
AAGAATTACAGCTAAAATAATTAGTATAAGAAAATTGACATAATTGTATTCTAAAGTGTGCTCATAAAAACAAATTTTATTTAAAATTCAATTTATACCATATATTTGTAATAACATCTAAGTAAGCAATCTAAAAAATATTTTAAGTAAAATCATATACAAAAATTAATGAAAAGCTTCTTTCGTCTATCTTTACGTTTATGTCTTAATATATATGCATTTATCTTATGCTTAGGTTCATTAATTTGGGCAAATGCAACTGCTTACATTTTTTATCTTATATCAAGATTTATATTCTTAATATTTAAAACGAATTACTACAATGGATTCTACTTTATATTTCCTTTTCAAACTTTTGAACAATGGAAAGAATATATTTTAATTTTAAAATCATTTATAAAAGAAACCTCTTTTAGAGAAACTTTTGATATTTTATATTACAAATTCAGAAACAACAATCAGGATACTGACATCGATTTACCCTATTTCAAGTTTCCTGAAATAAAAAGTGAAAAAACATTTTATGATTCGCAGGAATTTCCTGGATGGGAAATTTTAATTAAAAACAAGCAGAAAATATTAAGTGAATATCTTAAAGCAAAAGACAATGTAAAACCTTATATAGATGAGGCTGGAAATCCACATTTTGACTGGAATACGATTATGCTATTTGGAAATGGGCAATTAATTGAATCAACTAAATCATACTTTCCTATAACTTTGGACATAATTTCCAATTTACCAGATATAGAATGTTCTATGGTTATGTTTTCTATATTGAAGCCAGGTGCAATTATTCCACCACATACTGGTCCGTTTAATTCGCATTTAAGAGTGCACTTGCCTATAATATTACCTGTTGAAACAAAATCTTGTATTATAAAAGTTGGCATAGAAAACAGGAATTGGGAAGAAGATAATTTATTAATTTTTGATGATAGTTATTTACATTCTGTTTCTAACAAAACTTCTGATGTTCGTGTTATACTGATGATGTCAGTTTGGAAACCTGATATTCAACCTCATTTAAAAAATTTAATTGAAAAATTCATAAGCCTGTTTAATAGTAGTCCACCCTTAAAAAAATGGATGGAAGATAACAGTTAATCTGGATTCGTATTTTCAAAAAGATATTAGAAATCAGATATACATAAGTTTATTTTCAATTAATTACTAACTGAATAATAAAAAACCGGATGAAACCTTTTATAAATACAGGAAACAGGAATTACAATGGAAGATTAGAAGCGTTATATGAAAATATTCCTTACACAGATTTACTAAATACCTTAACAAAAAATACAGCTGTTTTTTTAAATGAATTAAAAAGATTTGAGCATTTTAAACATACCCAATCTGAAAAGTTTTTTTTATTGTATAGAGAAAAAGGCTGGAACACAACCATGCTTTACAGTTATGGTCTTAAATATGTCAATAATTGTAAAAAATTTCCAGATACAATATCTCTTCTCCAACCCTATCAAAATATTGTGACTATTTATTTCAGTACTTTAGAATCCGGCACTAAGATTAAACCTCACTTTGGAGATACAGATGCCACCTATCGTATTCATCTTGGATTAGAAATACCGGCACCACTGCCTGATTGTGGACTTGAGGTTGGTGGTTTACAAAAAGGCTGGGAAACAGGAAAAACTGTAATCTTTAATGATGCGCATTTTCACTCCGCGTGGAATCTGTCATCTAAACAACGAACCGTATTAATTATTGATGTAATCAGACCAGAATTTCTTAAGAGAAAACAATATATATCGGCAGGTGTGCTTGGTGCAATGGGTATTGGAAGAACGTTATATCCATTAAGGATAATGGATAAACTGCCTAACCAACTATTAATTTTTCTGCATTTATGTTCAACTTATATATTTTTTATTTTTTTACTCATTCAAAATACTTTTTGGAATAAAAAAAAATAACCATCTTTGAGTACTAATTTCAGATCATGATTAATCGATTTTTATTAATATTATTAGTATCTCTGTTTCATGCTAATTCTTTTGCTCAGCTAAATTTCTCAGGGAGAATTAGAAATGAAGAAAAGAATATAATAATCGGTGCAAATATCGCAGAAGACAGCACCGGAAATGGTACAGTGAGCGATAACAACGGAAATTTTAATTTAAAAACTACCACTTATCCTGCCAGCATATCCATTAGTTATGTTGGCTATAAGACGATTAACTTCTTTATTACATCTGATACTGCAGTTGATATCTTTTTAAAACAAGATAACTTATTATTCAAAGATTTTGTAATTTCCGCATCCAGGTTTAAAGAAGATTTAAGTCAATCTCTTGCTAATATTTATAAGATTGACTCTAAAAACATTGAAAACACACCAGGTGGGGATTATTATGAAGGTTTAAATCGTTTACCAAATGTTGATATTGTAAACAATAGCTTTGGTTTAAAAATATTTAATACCAGAGGATTTAATACCACCTCTCCTTTTAGAATTACACAGGTTATTGACGGTATTGATAATATGTCTCCAGGATTAGGATTTGGCCCGGGAACATTATTTAATATTCCTGATGTTGACATAGATAATATTGAAGTAATTTCAGGCCCTGCATCTGCATTATATGGTCCAAATGCCCTGCAAGGTGTTATAAATATTAATTCTAAAGATCCATTTTCTAAACAAGGTATTACCTTACAATTAAAAGGTGGAAGCAGAAAATATGCAGAAGCTCAATTTCGGTATGCTCAGGCATTTGGCAAAAAGCAAAAAGTAGCATTCAGGGTAAGTGCTTCATATTTTCAAGCAAATGATTGGGAAGCAAATGATCCTGTTTTAAATAACTATAGAAAAATTCCTTATGCGCCACAAAGAATTGGTGCATTATCTCAAAGTCTAGCAAATGACACTACTTTACAACTATCTGAGCGTCAAAAATATCAGGAATTCAACAACTATACTCAATTAAATCCAGCATCGAACCCTGGTAATGTTTCTTTTACTTTACCAGGTTACGATGAGAAAGATATTGCAAAAGACAAAACATTTAGTGCTAAAGTTTACACATCATTAACTTATAAAATAACCAATAACATTCATCTTACCTATGCTTACAAATTCAATATGGCAACTGGTATTTATCAGGGAAACAACAGAGCTTTTTTGGAAAACTTTCGATTCAACCAACATAAACTGGAATTAAAAGGTAAAAACTTTTTTGTAAAATCATATCTTACACATGAAGATGCAGGAGATTGTTATGACCTAGTATTAACAGGTATAAATATGGGTATTTCTGGCATACCAGCAGTCTCCAAATCATATTTGAATGCTTATTTGGATTCCTTAAAGATACTTTCAAACAATTACACCAACGCCCTAACACCTTCTCAGATTACAAGCTTAAAAAGTTCATCTCTGACTACGGCACAGAATGGCTGGTTGGTTCCCGGAACAGATGCATTTCAAAATACTTTCGATAAAATTACAACGGGAACGAACAGACCAATAGGTTCAAAATATGTTACAAAGTCATTATTATATCATATAGAAGGACAATATGACTATAAATACAAATTTTTAGAATTAAATGTTGGTGCATCCTACAGAAGATATATGCCTAAAACACAAGGGTTGTTATTTAGCGACACTTTATTAGCAAATGGCAAATATGCAAAAATTGCGTACAATGAGTTCGGTGGATTTTTTCAATTAACAACAAGGTTTTTTAATGATAAATTAAAACTTTACGGATCTCTGAGAATGGATAAAAGCCAAAACTACAAAATACAATTTTCACCAAGGGTTGGATTCGTTTATCGTGAAAAAAATCACATATTACGTGCTTCTTTCCAGTCAGCGTTCAGAAGCCCGACACTCAATGATCAATATTTCCTTCTAAATGTTGGTTCGTTTATTTTAAAAGGAAATTTAGATGGATTTAATAATGCCTTTACTGCAGCATCAGTTACAAATTATGGAGCATCACCTACAAAAGACAGCACTTTATTACAAACATATGTAACAGATAAAATAAAACCAGAGCAGTTAAAATCGTTTGAAGTAGGTTACAGAATGAATAATCTAAAAGGGTTTAGTCTGGATTTTTCAATGTTTTACAACCGATATAAAAATTTTATTGGCAGTGCTAATATAGTAGTTCCAAAGTCCGGAATTGCCGGAGAATTAAGCGGACTCGCGGACATTAAAACCAGAAATTATAATACCTACAGAATCTCTGTAAATTCTGATAATTTTGTTAACACTTTAGGTCTGGGTATTAATTTTTCTTATAGTTACAAGTTTATATCTTTTTATACGAATTATTCTTACAATAAAATATTTGACAAGAATTTAAATGACAATTTAATCCCAGGATTCAATACACCGCCTCATAAAATAAATATCGGAGTAATGGCAGATAAGGTCTGGAAAGGATTGGGTTTTGGAGTCAATTTCCACTGGCAGGACAAACTAAATTGGCAGAGTGCATTTGCCACTGGTGAAATAAAACAAATCCATACACTAGATTTAGAAGTTCATTATGAAATATCAAAAATCATGTCAACTTTAAAATTTGGCGGATCTAACATCTACAATAACAAAGTGAAATATGCAGCAGGTGCTGCAGAAATTGGCGCATTTGTTTATGGATCCTGGACATTTGATATGGCTTTAAAAAAAGAAAAAAGTCTGATTAATAAGTTATAACCATAGAGTAAATTAAGCATAATGTAGTTTTGTTACCGAGTAATTAATGACAGACTAAAGACTCCTGCAAATGAATTTTATTACTGAAGTTTTAGCGACTTTATTAGAATTCACTATGAAATAAAATAATGTCTTTTTGTAAAACCAGTAACATCTGATAATTTATACTCGTATTATTGGTATCCGGTAATTTAGTTCAAGTTTTATTAAAACCTGTATGTACAAACAAATAATTCCTAAATGCTTGTTTGAAAATAAAACATGTTCAAAAATGTTTGTGTTTAAAGTAAGTTAGTGT
>DAOORG010000198.1:0-4994 GCA_035389165.1 Chitinophagales bacterium | reverse complement strand
ATAAAACCTACACCTTCAAAAATGCACTCAAAATCTTGGACATTTGTTCGTTTTCTATTAAGAAACCATCGTGTCCATAATCGGAATTGATTTCTACAAACATGCTATGCGGTATCAGATTTGATCCGGATAATGTGTTTGGTTATGAGCAAGGAATTGAAATATAGTTATTGTACAATCAATTTTCCTTCCGCGATTTCTTCATGCTCGTTTGTAATTTTAAATAAATACATTCCTTTTTCTAATGCTCTTCCATCTATCTGATACTGATTAATATCAGACTGCAATCGCATCATTTCCTTTCCTGTTATATCTATGAGGCTTAGTGTTGTCTTTTGTACTGGAAGATTCTGTAGCTCTATAATCGCATTTTCCCTGAATGGATTCGGATATACTTTTATGGAAGCATTCTGGAAATTAGGACGAATTACAGAACTTAAAATACGTACATAAATCTCACCTATCGTATGCATCGTCCTGTTTGTAAAAATCGGTGAATTGTAATCAAAATAGATTTGTGCCTCATTATAAATTTTAGTACCATTAGCGTTGTTTGGCTTTTGTTGAATTCTGAATTTTACAAACCCATGCGATAATCTTTCATTTTTATTGCTATCTACTAAATTGATGCTATCAAAGATAAACTTAATGACATTACTGTCTGTTCTCATGTATGTATATCGATGTGAACTAGCGCCAGGCTCAATTGTATTAATGTTTAAGTATTTTGAAATCGTGTCAACTATGACCACTCTGAATGCAGTATCAGTACCTGTGTTTTGAAAATTAATGTGATAATCTAATGCCGTATTTTTTTCTATCGTATGATTGCCAGAGACACCAATCGGATAGCCTGTTTTATCATTCGGATCATATGAACCAATATTTTGCTGGCAATCCGTACTTGCATATGGCTGTCCGTCAAATTCAGGATACTGTGTAATGATACCGGTTGTGAAGTTTCCATTTGTTGCATTACAACCTTCTATGAAAGCACTCGCAAATAAATCTCCTAATTGTGGTGGAAATGCAGCATCTTGTTCTGCTATAATTCCGTAGGTATGGCCGCTGTCTGCTGCTATTGTGACTATTTTTTCCTGATTGGCATTTAATTGATAATTTCCATTTATTCTGTTTAAGTTATCTTCAATGACGATGTATCGTTTTATGGTTGGCATGTTGCCGCCTGTGTTTCTCAATTTAAATTCAACAGAATCAACTTTGCATTTTGCTGTTGCAGATATTACAGGACCAGTATAGCTTGACACGGCACATACTGTATCCGGATAAATATGTGCTGTTGCACAGTGGGTTTGTCCTATCACTGTTGAATCACAATTTACTGTTACATCAATTCTAAAACTACCTGATGACAAGTAATCAACATTACCCAATTGGAAACGCAAAACATTATTTCCAAGATTGGTATAAGGTCTTGATGCACTATTTACTGTTAAAAATCTATCCAACGTAATATCTACGTACGTATCTGGTGATGCAATAGTGCCGTTATTTTTATAATTGACGGTATACGTATTTGAAAAACAACGACGCAAAAATGGTGCGGAAATATCGACATACATATTTGGACAAAGAATGGTGGGTTTTAGTGCAAGATTGACTGTATCAACGGTAAAACTATCTAGATACGAATAAGATGTTCCTTGAGCACAATTTCCTTGAGTAAATAATGGATAATTGATATTGGTTCGTGCATTTACAAGATAAGTGCCGGAATCACCAATGCCAATTTGGTAGTTACCATTATTATCAGAAGAAGTAAAGGTTGAATAATTATTTCCTGTTGCTGTTACAGTTATTTGTGGTAAATTTTTATCAGTTCCATTCTTTATGCAATTGCCATTCTGGTCTGCAAAGACATTGCCTTGGATAAAGTGATTATTGATATTACCAAGTGTATCAATTCTGAAAATACCTTCAAATCCACGTGTATTATTATAATCACCAGACATTGAACAATAATAATTGTCATCAACAAGTGACTTCTGTTTTGCCAATGGATATTGACCATAATACCAATAAGAACGATTTAGCTCACCATTGTTAATAAAATACTTATGACTTGTGATTTTATTTTGATTTGCATCATACTTAAAATAATAATAATCTTTAAAAGGATAACCAATAATAGTATGTACTAATAGATTGTAGTTACCATTTGTTCCCGGGAAGGCCATAACATTTCCGAAATATGAACATCTAAATCCAACACAATTATCATTCCACATATTAAATTGTTCTGTCAACTCCAGAAACGATTTTTTAATAATATTTCCTGAATTTTCTAATTCGGTATGAATTAATATAGTATGTTGTTTTTGGCAAGATGAATCAGAACTATAAGCATCGGTTAGTAACAATCCGAATAAGTGTAAATGCTCATTCTTATCAAAAAAGAAATCACTATAATAAAACCCCTCATTTGCTTGAACATCACAAGCCGGGTACATCAATCTAACACTATCAACTATATCATTAAATTGAAAAACAGCAGGGTTATTAAATTTCTTAACTCCACTTAGATCGGTGACAAAACAATATTCCTTTGTTAAACCTCCATACATTCTATATGCATAAAACAGATACTGGCCATATTTCTCAATTTGAAATGGAATAAAACCACCACCAGTATTAGTTGTTAAGGTATCAATTAAAAAGTTTGTTACAGATAATAAATTAAATGAAGTATCGTAAATATTTTTCCTAACCATTAAATTATGACGGTATGTGTACAAACTCACTAAAACCGTCGAATCATATTGAATATATGAAACATACCTGTTGTTTAGGCTATCCAAATAAACCGTACTTGATAAATGCTCAGAATAATATCCATTAATTACAGTCGTATCTTGAAAATTATATTTTGTATTTTCAACATTCCCGTCTCTATCGATAATCGTAATTACAGTAAGTTTACTCAGATTGCGAGAAAAAGATTGGCAATTGACACCTATATTGCAAACTGTACCAATAGTTGGACCTGAATGAAAAATTGCTATTTTACCATTATGCAATTCAATGAGTCTGTAAATGGCGAAACCGTCATAATTGACAAAAGTAGTTATAGAATCTCCAATAAAAACTTGGTCATTTTTAAAAAGCTTTTTTCTCCAAAGTATATTGCCATATTTGTCAAGTTTAACAGCATCTGAATATGAATAATGACCGCTGTTTTTTGAAAACATAGTTAAAACGTTACCATCTTTAGTTGCTATATAATATTCATTACAAAAAAAATCATCTTCAAAATAATTATGCATATTTTTTTGAAATCCACCTGCAAAAGCATTATAGCCAGCAAATAATAGTATAAATAAAAAACCGATTATTCGAATTGATTTTTGCATATGATTTATTTAATCATCTAAAGTTTGGTATTTATTTTAATATAACCAAATCTATTTTATAGTATAAATCGGATTTTAATGACACATTATATTTTTATTATACCTATTTTTATAGTATGTACGAAAGTAAATTAATCGAAATTCTGATGTCGTTTTCTACAACGGAAATTCAGTATTTTAACAAATGGTACCGCTCACCCATTGCCAATCAACACGAACAGGTAACTCACTTGTTTGATTTCATCTATTCCAAACGACATATTACACCTGTTTCTGTAAAAAAAGAAAAAGCATTTGCCACCATCTATCCGGGCAAACAATTTGACATCAAAGAGCTTCGGTATATCATGTCGTACGCACTTCGGGTAGTCGAGGAATTCTTGGCTTATCAGTCTTTTAAACAACAACGTAATGCGAGCGCTATACATGTATTATCCAGTTATCAGAAACGAAACTTACCTGTACATACCAATGCTATTATAGATGATATTTCAAAACAAAATAAAAAACAATCTTATCAGGATAGCAACTACCATTTAGAGCAATTTGAACTTGAAAAAATAAAATATGAAATCGCCTCCAACAACAAACGCATAACCAATCTCAACATCCAGGAAGTCTTTAATACGCTGCATCATTTTACCATCAGCGAAACCTTGCGTTGGGCTTGTATCGCTCTGTCGCATCAGCAAATCAGCGATATTCAATATGATATTCCAACTTTAGAATTTTATTTACAACTGATTGAAGAAAAAAAATTTGATGATATCTATTCTATACAATTGTATTACAACATCTACAAAATGATTAGCACACAGGAAGAAATTTATTTTGTGAACTTAAAAAAGAAACTCAATATTTACGAAAACTATTTTACTTCCAAGGAGCTGAAAGATGTCTATTTACTGTGTATTAATTTTTGTATTAAAATGAGTAATAAAGGAAGAACAAACTATATTAAAGAGTTATTTGATTTGTATTTGCATGCGATTGAAAAGAAATATTTAATAGAGAATAACGAGTTAAGCAGGTTCTCATTTTCCAATATTGTAACTAATGGTATCAAACTAAAAGAATACAGGAAAACTATCGATTTTATTGACACCTACAAACATTATATTCATTTAGATTACAGAGAAAATACCATTGCTTTTAATCTGTCAAAAGTATGGTTTGCACAAAAACAATATAATAAAGCTATGCCTGCTTTGATGCAAACAGAATTCAAAGACGTTATCTGGCAACTGAATGCGAAACATCTTTTATTGAAAATGTTGTACGAAACCAAGGAAAGAGAATTACTGCAATCTCAACTGATTTCGTTTAAAATCTATATTCAACGGCAAAAGAAAATCGGTTACCATAAAGATTTCTTTAATACCATAATAGAACAATTCTATTTCTTACAAACAATAGATATTGCCAAAGGAAAGAATAAATCAAGACTAAAACAGGAATTTTTATCACAGCCAAATTTACAGGATAAAGACTGGTTTTTGGAAATGCTGAACTGATTCTAAAAAGTGCATCGACCTTTCCGTTAAGACCGATAATTTGCAAAGACACTTTACACCTTCAAAAATGCACTCAAAATCTTGGACATCTGTTCGTTTTCAATTAAGA
>DAOORG010000197.1:1884-5006 GCA_035389165.1 Chitinophagales bacterium | reverse complement strand
ATATTTAGTTTCTCTTTTAACGGATCCACCTGCACACCTTTTTTCCAAAATCTGTAGCACACATGCGGTCCTGTTGCAAGTCCTGTACTTCCAACATATCCTATCACCTGACCTTGCTGTACACGCACGCCATTTCGGATGCCACGTGCAAAACGACTCATATGCAAGTATTGCGTTTCATACACTTTATCGTGTCGGATTTTTACATAGTTGCCGTTGTTTTGAGTAAACTGAGCTGCAATGACTACACCACTTGCGGTTGCAATTATCGGCGAGCCGGTTGGTGCAGCGAAGTCGGTGCCTAGATGCGCCTTCTCTACCTGCAAAACAGGATGAAAACGATGCAGATTATAACGAGAAACAATGTTGCCACCTTTTTGTAAAGGTGATTTTATAAACGCCGTTTTCAGGTATTTACCTTTTTCATCAGCATATTGATAGCTGCTGTCATCTTCTACAAAATAATCTACGGCGTAGAGTTGTTTCTTTTTTGTTTTACAGCAAATGGCCTGCACATGTCCATATTCTAAAAACCTGCCATTGATACTCAACTGATCGTAGATAAATTGCAAGGTGTCACCTTTTCGCAAGCTATTGATATTAAATTTGCCGTTATAGGCTTTATTTAATTTCTCGATAATTTTCTGGTCGAGGTTGTTTTCTTTAAATGTTTTAGCAACTGACTTTTCAATCACTGCCGCAAATTTAATTTCTGTAGTGTCTATTTGTTTTTCGTAAAAAGAAACCTGAATAGGATGAAAAAAAATCGGCTTTATTTTTTTAGCTTTTTTCTTTTTTTTCTTTGGTTGAATTTCTTCCGGCTCTTTATTAAACTGTGTCCAACTTGTATCTGTACAATTGGCAATTACATATTCAAAATCTGATAGTTTAAAAACCAGATATTGCAACATCGAAGAGCTATCCGTTTCTTTCGTGATGGTAAAATATTTCTGTTTTGGTTTCAGGTTGGTGAAGTCTGTATATTCTTTCGTATCTTCTATAAACTGAGCATATTGATACTTGTCCAATTTAAGATATCTGAAGAGTTTTTGAAGGTTTTCGCGCTTGCCTAATTCCTTTTCTTTAACGCAAAGACTATCCACTTCAATCCCTAAGAATTCTATTGCTTCCGGATCTATACATCTGTTATCATTAAGCGAATCTGTATTTATGTTCTCAACAATAACATTAGTTTCTTTCTTCGACTTGTTACTACAAGAGGAAAAAAGAAAAGACAATAAAATAAATACTAAAAGTTGCTTTAGGTACGGCATTCTTTCAACTTAGTTGCAGGTGCGAAGATAAGAATATTTTGGTTTGCAGAAAGGAAAGTCAAGCATAAGACTCTTAATATATGTCAAATTATTTCAGTGTTTTACAATGTTTGCCAATCGTTTCCAAAATCCCTAAGCAAATAACACAATTTCAATAAAATTCTAGGATGATTCTTGCAGCTCATCCAGTAAAGAAGGTTGATTTCCTGCATGGTGTCTAAAGACATATCTGCTTTCTTTTACAAACCATGTGTAATATACAATTACAAAAATGCATTCACTTAAAAACAAGATCAATGCCATCCAATCATCATTAATTTGCTCTTCATATTCACTATCTATTGTTGCTGCAACAACCAATAAAATAAAAAAAATAAGATTAGATACTAACAAGATGATTCTTCTGATTCTAAATACAGCGTTATTCAAATGTTTCAGCTTTACTGCTCTGTACAGGTGAACAAATAACAGCATAAACATATTCAACAATAAGGCAACTACACCAAATGCAACCACATCTTCTAATGCTGTTGTTCGGAGATTTTTGTAATCAAAAAAAATAAAATCAGGTGCTGAAGCAACATCAATGGCAATAACTAGCACTGCCGCAATTAAAGGCATCACAATAAGTTCAATCTTGTAAGAAAGCAACATACCTTTAATAAAAAATAAGAAAATACAAAACTGGCACAGCAAGCAACAGGCGAATCACTTCTAAAATAGCAGCCCATTTTTTGCGTTCAAACAAGGTGCCGATGGTTATGGTAGATAGCACTATAAATGCCACTCCGGTAAGTTGTTTTACAAAACTAAATTTCTCAATTCCAAATAGAAAATAAGAGACAAAAGCCAGCAAGAGCACGAATTGTACCACGATGTAAATATGCATAGTTGGTTTTGTATCTGCATCGTACAACTGACGTGTGGTGTCAATTTCCTTAGGCACAATTGGTCCGCCGAGATAAGCAGGCCGCCAGCCCGGAGCTTTAAACAATACAAAGAAAAAATCTTTCAGCGTTTTCACTTTCACTAATTGCTGCAGTATCCAACCGTAGTAATCAAAATTGGCAACGGCAATATTCCAGCTTTTTAATTGCGAAGTAACACCGTAATGTACCTCTTCTTCTTCCTGCTGAAACGTGCCGAATATTCTATCATAGATAATAAAAGTGCCTCCGTGATTTTTATCGATGTATTTTGGATTGACACCATGATGTACGCGATGGTGCGATGGTGTATTAAAAATAAATTCAAACCACGCAGGCATTCGCTTAATTAATCTGGTATGAATCCAGAATTGATAGAGCGTTTGAATTTGCGCTACCGTAATAAATGCAATAGGGTCAAAACCAAAAAATGCCAATGGCAGATAAAACCAAAATGAGCCAAATACTTGTGTCGCAGACTGGCGCAACGCTACCGACAAATTATATTCTTCGCTTTGGTGATGCACTACGTGTGTGCCCCAAAGTACGCTCACTTCATGCGAAAGCCGATGAAACCAGTAGTAAAAAAAGTCGACACCAAAGAGTAGTAAAATCCAGGTGTACCATGTTAACGGAATAGTAGTGATGCGGTAGTTTTCATAAATCCATATATACACACCAATGTTCAGGATTTTGAGCAATACACCGGTTACCTGTTGCACGATGCCGGTATTGATGTTGCTGACCATATCATTGAGACGATACAGATGCGTTTTCTTTATTTTATCTATAATAAGTTCGATGGCAATTAAAATAAAAAATGCCGGAATAGAATAAACGATGAGTGATTTCATGTGTTTCTGTTATATTTTTTAATGGTGCACATGGAATATCCAAATACCTTTATTGATAATTAAACTAA
>DAOORG010000197.1:0-1784 GCA_035389165.1 Chitinophagales bacterium | reverse complement strand
TTCTCTTCTTCCACGAAAATATATAAATCTTCGCTGTCGCGTTTCATCCAGTAATGTTCGCGTGCGTATTTTTCCATCTGTTCCACGCCGGAAAATAATTCTTTCTGTTCTTTGCGGATCTCTGAAATCTCTTTCGTGTAGTAAGCTTCTTCCTTATTTAATTCACGCAGTTGCAATGCGAGCTGCACCTGAGAAATAAGGGTGTTCTGAGTAAAGAACAGCAAGTAAATAAAATAACCCAAAAACAGCAAAAAGAATTTGTTTCTGAACAATGCAGGAATTTTTTCTTTTAATTTCGGATCAAAAATAGTCATGTAGTAAAAGTAAGAAGTTGTACTTATATAACAGCGCGTTTTTTTAAACTTTTGTGTATTAAAATTTCCTGTACAAATTTATTCAGGTTGCTTGTATTTTTGGAGCAGTTCCTTAAACTTCGGAAGATTTTTGATATTTATAAGATCTATATCGTTTGCTAGTACAGAAAATCTGTCATAACCACACTCTAATAATTTTTCAATTTGCTCTAACGCCTTTTCTGTTTCGTATAATATGGAATACACTTCCGCTTTTGTTAATTCAATATATCTGATTTTGCTTGATGGCAACATGCGCAGGGCTGCTTCTTTATTGTCCAGATAAGCATAGCACAAGGCTACTGATGTAGAATCTTTTGGGTATTTGCTGATGTATTGTTTCAGCAAAGGCATTGCTTCTGCTGTCTTACCGGAAATGCTATACAGTTTTCCCAATTCTAACTTTGCAAAACGGGAATAACCAAATGAATCTTTTTCAAAATATTTAAAGGTGGCAATAGCATTCGGATAATCAGCAAGATAAGCATACGCGAAGCCTTTTAAATAAATGGCTTCGCGGACAGCAGACTTCGTCCACATGTTGGAACCCAATCGGACACAGGCATCAAAGTCTTTAATGGCTTTTTCAAATTCTCCGGTTTGAAGATACAGATTACCACGCTTGTTATACGTATCCGGAATCGATACGGAATCGATACGCATGGCCTGTTCGAGCATTTCAAAAGCCCGTTTTTTGTCTTTTACCTGCCAGTAATTATCCGACTGAAGCAAATAATTGGCATAAATAGATGGATACAGTTCGATTGCCTTTTGCGTATAAACGATACACAAGTCATACTTGTTCAGCATTTTCAAAATGCTGCATTTTGCCTGATAATCTTTTGCGTTATTCGGTTCCTTTTTTAATATCTCTTTAAGATAAACCTCATACTTGCTTGTATCCTGTTTATAATAATCTTTGCGTACTGCATTATACAACTTAAAAATACTTTTTGCCGATACCGGTTGTAAAAACAGCAACAAGCAAATACCAAACAAAAACCTGAAATAATTCATCCGATAAATATATATTAACCTGATGAATTATTCAGAAAAATCTTAAGAAAAATAAAAAGCCAGTTACAAAGCAGCCAAACCTGCTTCTGCAACGGCATGGTCGTTTTCTACGGTAGAACCGGAAACACCGATACCGCCAATGACCACATCGCCAATTGTTAACGGAATGCCGCCTGGAAACGTAATTAATCCACCGTTAGAATGTTCTATATTGTATAATGAACCACCTGGCTGAGAAAGTGAACCGATAACACCGGTTGGAAAATCGAAATAACGTGCTGTTTTTGCTTTTTTGATAGAGATATCTATACTGCCTAACCATGCGTTGTCCATACGTTTAAATGCTTTCAGATTAGCGCCTGCGTCTACCACGGCAATATTCATTTTTAAACCTAATGCTTCTGCTTTTGCTTT
>DAOORG010000196.1:0-5083 GCA_035389165.1 Chitinophagales bacterium | reverse complement strand
CGCGAAGTAGGTATGATTAAAGATGCCATTAAAGATGCCATTTTAGATGGTGTTATAACGAATGATTATGCTGCTGCATTTAACCTGATGCTCGAAAAAGGTAAAGAGCTAGGATTGATGATGATTGATAAACAATAAAAGTAATGAGTCTGAATTCTGAAATCTTAAATCATAAATTTCTCATCATCATCGCCGGACCAACTGCTGTTGGAAAAACGTCAGTTGCCATTCAGTTGGCTAATTATTTTAATACAGAAATCATTTCGGCAGACTCACGGCAAATTTTTGAAGAACTAAATATTGGTGTTGCGCGACCTGGTGTCGATGAACTGAATGCAGTAAAACATCATTTTATTGCCAATAAAAGTATTCGCGATTATTTTTCTGCTGGTGAATACGAACGCGAAGTCATTGCTTTGTTAGAAGAGTTATTCAAAACAAAAAATGTAGTAATACTTTGTGGCGGCACCGGTTTTTATATCAATGCAATTTTACATGGCTTTGATGATATTCCTGTTATTGACGATACAATAAGAGAACAATTAAATCGACAATTCAAAGAAGTTGGCATTGAATCCTTGCAACAGCAGCTAAAAGAATTAGACGAAGAAACATATAATGCTATTGATATTCATAATACACAACGCGTCATTCGAGCACTCGAAGTTTGTATTGGAACTAATCAGAAATTTTCTTCCTTTAAAAGAAAAAATGAAGTGCAACGGAATTTCAAGGCAATAAAAATAGGCTTGAATGTATCCAAAGAACAATTACATCATAATATCAATACACGCGTAGACGAAATGATGCGAAATGGTTTCTTGGAAGAAGCAAAGTCGGTTTATGACTACAGAAATCACAACGCACTGCAAACGGTTGGCTATAAAGAATTGTTTGATTTTATAGATAATAAAACAACTTTGTTTGAAGCCACTGATTTAATAAAATTACATACACGTCAGTATGCCAAACGTCAGCTCACATTTTTTAATAAACATGCGGATTATAACTGGTTTGATCCGAAGCAGATTTCCTCAATTATCAGATTCATTGATGAACAGATAAAATAATTCAATAATTTCTTTAGCTACGATTGGCTATTTTTGCACTTGCATGTTAGCAGGCGCAGCAAAATATTACATTAATTCCTATAAAGGATTATCCAGAGAAGTCTGGTTGTTGGCATTTGTCAACCTGATTAACAGATGCGGCACCATGGTCATTCCATTTATGATGTTATACCTAACATCAGAATTAGGTTGTTCCATCAGTAAAGCAGGCATCGTGATGAGTTTATGGGGAATCGGTGCGTTTATCGGCAGTTATTTCGGAGGCAAATTCACCGACAAGATTGGTTTTTACAAAATACAATTATTCAGCTTGTTTTTTGGTGGAATCGGATTTATCATCTTAGGGCAACTCCAAAATTATTATGCAATTTGTGTCGCAACATTTTTACTGGCAATGGTAAATGAGGCCTTTCGTCCGGCGAATTCCGCGGCTATGGGCAAATTCAGTACAGACGAAAACAGAATGCGCTCTTTTACGCTGATGCGATTGTCGTTTAATCTGGGTTGGGCTGTCGGCGCAGGCATTGGCGGCTTTGTAGCACATCATTCCTATCAGCTTTTATTTTGGGTAGATGGCGTTACCAATATTCTTGCAGCAATTTTATTGTGGTATTTGCTGCCGGATAAATATACTACATCATCACTTGCAAAAAAAGAAAATGCCACGCAAAAGATATCCGTTTTGTCTGATAAAGTCTTTGTGCAATTCATTTTAATATCTGTAATTTTTTTAAGCTGCTTTGTGCAATTGTTTACCAATTTGCCGGTCTATTTTAAAAAAGAATTGCATTTTGAAGAGAATTATATCGGCTATTTGTCATCATGGAATGGTTTGCTGATTGTGATGATAGAGATGACATTAATTTTCTGGATAGAAAAAAACTGGACGAAAAAACGAGCAGTCACCATTGGTGTTGCGTTTCATGTATTAGCTTATTTATTGATGGTGTTTTATAAAATGCCTTACTATGTCGCATTTATTATGATGACGTTAATCACCATCAGCGAAATGCTGGCGTTTTCTGTTTTAGTAAATTTCTGGATGAGCAGAACAGATGATACCAACCGCGGACAATATGCTGCCATCTGGACTATGGTCTGGGCTTTTTCACAAACAGTCGGCCCATTTTTAGGTTCCGTCATAGCACAATATGCAGGTTTCAAAGTGTTGTGGTTAATAGTAGCTTTGTTAAGTTTATTGGCTACTTTTCTGTATGCAAAAATTATAAAAGATTAAATGACACGCATCGGAATTATATCAGACACACATAATTATTTAGACGAGAAAGTTTTCGACTATTTCAAAGACGTAGATATGATCTGGCATGCAGGCGATATCGGCACACAAGAAGTCACAGACAAACTCAAAGCGTTTAAACCATTGTATGCTGTGCATGGAAATATAGACGGACATGAGTTGCGTGCAGAATTTCCGGAAAACCAATTGATAGATGTGGAAGGCTGCAAGATTTTTATCACACATATTGCAGGTGCCGTGGGCAAATACAATTCAAGAGTGGTTAAAATTATACAGGAACAAAAACCGGCTATTTTAGTGTGTGGTCATTCGCATATTGTAAAAGTGATAAAAGACATAAACTACAATTTACTACACATCAACTCAGGAGCTGCCGGTATTCATGGCTTTCATAAAATGCGCACCATTATCAGATTTGAAATAGAAAACGGCAAGCCGCAAAAAATGGAATTGATAGAATTGGGTTTGCGTGGAAAAATTACGCAATAATATCAACAGCAGGATACGTTTTTCAGCAACCAAGATGTACTTTTTGTATCTTTAAAAGAAAATAGATGGATAAAATAATAGCAACCATTGCGTTTTCAATCATTTCTTTAATGGGCAATGCACAGATGATGAAACAAAAAGAACCCTTGGCGCATACTTATTCAATTGTAGCACGCGATGAAAAAACAGGTGAAATAGCAATTGGTGTGCAATCTCATTGGTTTAGTGTCGGCACTGTTGTGAGTTGGGCAGAAGCAGGTGTGGGTGCTGTTGCCACGCAGTCATTTGTAAATGTATCCTTCGGTCAGCGTGGCCTGGCGTTATTGAAACTTGGCTTTGCACCGCAAAAAGTATTGGATAGTTTGCTGAGCGATGACAGTGGCAGAGAAGTGCGGCAAGTAGCAATTATTGACACCTTCGGTAATGTTGCCACGCATACCGGAAAAAATTGCATACAATTTGCTGATCACAAAAACGGACAAAATTTTTCCGTACAAGCCAATATGATGTTGAATGACAAAGTAACTGCAGCTATGGAAAAAGCGTGGAATTTGAATGCAGGAAAGCGATTGCCGGAACGTATAGTAGAAGTTTTAAAAGCAGCGCAACTGGCAGGTGGTGATATCAGAGGCAAACAATCTGCTGCATTGCTGGTCGTAAAACCACGCAGCACCGGTAAAATCTGGGAAGACAGGTATATTGATTTACGAGTGGATGACCATGCCAGTCCCATTCTGGAATTAGAAAGATTACTGAAAGTTTTTCGTGCATACGAATACATGAACGAAGGAGACTTGCTCATGGAAAATAAAGACATGAACGGCGCCATGACAGCATACAATGCTGCGATGAAATTATTTCCTCAAAATCTTGAAATGAAATATTGGACAGCCATCACCTTGGCGAATAATAAGGAAACAGATAAAGCAATTAGTCTCTTGAAAAAAATATATGCTAAAGATGCCAATTGGCGCGAACTGACCAAACGGATAAGAAAGGTGGGTTTATTAACCGTTAGTGATACAGATTTTGCAAAACTCATTCAATAGATTGGTAGCAAATAAACTATTTTTTAATTTTTTATGTTGAAAGTTAAAAAGCAACACCAACAATTTATGTTACGAAAGTCTGATGTTGCAGAATAATAAAAATGTATAAGTAGTATAGTTTATCAAAATTTCAAAAAAAAATAAGATGGCAAAGAAATCAAAAAACTGGCATGAAGAACATATAGAAATTTCCACCGTTGGACAACGCCTAGCCGATTCGGTTGCTAGCGGTATGGGTTCCTGGCGGTTTATCATTATACAGACCATCATAGTTGTAATATGGATGAGCTTAAATGTGGTAGGTTTCGTGCAGCATTGGGACGCCTATCCGTTTATATTACTCAATCTGTTATTTTCGACACAGGCTGCCTATGCCGCACCTATCATTATGATGGCGCAAAACCGTCAGAGCGACAGAGACAGAGCACAGGCACAGGCAGACTATCAGACAAATCTGGAATCTAAACTGGAGATTGAAGCCTTGCAAAAACAACTCAACCTGATAGAAACGGAAAAGCTGGATAAAATTATTCAGCAATTGCAGGAACTTAAACTATCAAAATAATTTTTTTAGCGACGTAAACAGCAGAATTAAATACCTTTACAGTTTAAAGAATAATGATGAGAAATTATTTCGTTTGTTTTTTTCTTTTCCTTTTTTTGTCGCAGTGTACTATTGCACAAACGGCAGCTGCCTATTTCAAAAGTGGTGTTCAAAAAGACAAGGCAGGCGATCACGCAGGCGCGATAGAAGATTTTACAAAATCCATTGCGCTCGATGCCACACGCTATCAGACCTTTAATAACCGCGGTATCGCAAAGAGTGATATGGGTGATTTGAAAGGTGCGCTCGCAGACTATAATCAGGCCATTGTACTCAATCCGAAAATTGCCGATATATACAACAATCGCGGCAACATAAAAGACAAACTGAAAGACTACAATGGTGCCGTAAAAGATTATTCAACAGCAATAACACTGGAACCCGGCAACGCATATATTTATTACAACAGAGGAAACTCCAAACACGATTTAGGTAAATATTCGGAAGCGATTAAAGATTTTACCAAATCGATTACGCTGAAACCTGAATATGCAAGAGCCTACTTCAACAGAGGTGGCGCAAAATTGATGATCAATGATAAAAAAGGCGCATGTGCCGACTGGAAAAAAGCGGAAAAGTTAGGTTATTCTAAAGCAAGCGAACAATTAAAGAA
>DAOORG010000195.1:0-5101 GCA_035389165.1 Chitinophagales bacterium | reverse complement strand
ATTTGGTGGAGCAGAGATGATAGCTCATACACTATTTAAAAGCAATTCAGAAAACAAGCTTCTTGTAAGTGAATTTAAAACACTGGAACATGGTGTACACAAATTTGAAACAACATTTTCGGATCGTTTTTTTGCAATATTGACCAAATTAAAATGGAGATTCAGGCCGGATTCAACTTTTAAAGAAATATTTTTTCTTAAAGATGAATTTAATCATACATACGAAAAGTTAAAATCTTTACAGATTTACAAAGATGCAGATATTGTTCATTTGCATAATATTCATGGCGGTTATTTTGACTTATCAGCTCTTGAACATATAGGTAAAGAAAAGAAAATAGTATGGACATTACACGATATGTGGTGTATGACAGGTGGCGAAGCATATACTTTTGACAATGAAAACTATAAAAAGGGAATTGGCCGAACTCCTTTTCTTCATGTTCCACCGTTAAATAATCCGATTGTCGACAGGCGGCAAAAATTTATTGAACAAAAAAAGCAGATTTATGAACGTATAAAAACCAATATTGTGTTTGTACCGGTGAGCAACTGGCTTGAAAAATGCTTTAAAGGTGCATATGTTTTTAATGAAAAATTAAACGTTCAAACTATTCATAACGGATGTGATACTCATACTTTCAATATAAATAACAGGATAATATCTGATACTTGCAGGATAATAATTTTCAATTCTCACAGCCCTTTTAAGGGATCAGAGATTTTAAAGGAAGTTTTAGAAAGTATAGAAACTCCATTTGAGTTAATAACTATCGGAAAAAAAATAGTGCTGCAAAACACCTGCATGATTAACCAAAAAGAATATGATTATGTAGCCGACCGGAAAATGCTTGCATCCGTTTATAACTCAGCAGATGTGTTGATTTTTCCGTCAAAAGCAGAAGCTTTTGGTTTAATACCATTAGAGTCTATGGCCTGCGGTGTCTGTGTATTCGCATCAAATGTTGGTGGTATTCCTGAAATTATTGAACATGGAAAAACAGGTTTCTTGTTTAATTCAGCAGCCGATTTAATTGACTTGCTGAAGAATACGATTCATGAAAAAGCCAATATTTCTGAAATTGGACAGCACGCAGCAAAAGTGGTAAAAGAAAAATTTTCTTTGGAGGAAATGGTGCAAAAATATGATAAATTGTATGCGGAAATGTTGCAATAAATTACCCTATTTTTTTCTAGCTTCCATGAATAATGAGTCAGGTTTTCGGATAACGTTGTTTTTCCCATCTATCTCATATTCAGACCAGTTGTTCAGGTAACTGTTAAAAGCGTCCTTTACAACGATATCTTCAAATCCGTTTTGCTTCAGCAACTGTGTTAAAGAATATCTGTCATACATCCATTGATGTATTTCACCGGCAAACCTGAATTTGCCTGCTGCATACGCTTTCTCATCAATTCCTTTTATACTGGTTATAAAACTTTTTAAGTATTGTTTTAAAGAAGATAAAATAGAATTTTTTGTGTCAGGTTCTGATGTTGTTTTTTTTGATAGATATTCATTTCTAAAAGCCCTGCCTTCTTCGCCAATTCTGTTGAAAACAAATTTCTCATTTATAATAACTTCCTGATGTAAATAGTTACCCATTTCTCCACCTCTGGAATTTCGCATAGTTTGGTCGTACATTTCCAAAACCATCCATTCATAATTTGCTCTTGCTATTTCATTGTCTGGTTCTTTGATACCTGCTTCCAGCGTAATCAAATACTCTCTTGCAATTCTTTCAAGGTCCGGAACAGCTATTCTTATAATCCCATTTTTCTTTAAAACACGGCTACATTCTTTAATAAAATCAGCGCCGTCTTTTTTTGTAAAATGCTCCAAAACATGAGAGTGGTACACAAAATCAAAAGTATCGTTGTCAAATGGAATTCCCTTAAGAAGATTGTGTGCAATAACGTTTGGCTCTGAAGAAACAAAATCAATATTTACCCATTCTTTATTAGTAGAGTAATAAGCTCCGCAGCCTAAGTTTAAGTACTTCATATTCCTTTTGTTTTTTTTATTAAGTTAAACATTAGTTGGCTTCAGTTTGGTCAATACGGCAAAGTGACCGAGTTCTTTCTGAGGAACCAAGAGATTGTAAGTGTCATTATATTCTGCCATAAATTCATCTACAGCTGTTTTTGCACCGGTAGAGAAAAAATCATAATCATCAACAATAATAATTCCACCTGCAGAAACAACGCGGTGCAGGTAGTTTAGAGCAATCTTAATTGGTTCATAGAAATCAAAATCTACATATGCAAATGAGACTTGTTCCGGCAGTTGATTGTTATTAATGGTTTCTTCAATAAAACCAGCAACTATATTTATGTTTTTTTCATCGATAGATATTTCCCGAAGCCTGTCTTTAACCCTGTAAACATCAAATGCCATGGATCCTTCATATGCATGTATATCACCTAAATTAAAAAAATCATCGATTAATTTATCTTTGTCAGTTGGTTTTGGCAACCCTTTGAACGAGTCAAATAACCATAGCTTTTTATTGCCATTTCTAAGTTCATTTGCAATCAGCGCAGATGTGGCACCTTGTGCTATTCCGAATTCGCATACGTCGCCACTAATCATGGATACTTTAGAAATAGCATCAATAATATATAACGCTTCAGTTGGATTTGTGCCAATTAATTTATGAAGTAATTCAAGTCTCCATTCATTGTTATCAACAGGAAGATCTGGCAAGATGCTGTTTCTGGCTAAAATGATTAATTCAGCCAATGGTTGTGTGTTTTTGTTGTTGCCGGAAGGGTCTGATAAGGAAAGATAATAACCTTTACTTTTTAGTATTTTTTTGAATAAGCTCTTTAGCATTCTGCTTGTTTTTTTTTGAACTGAATTAATAAAAGATTTAAACAATTGGTAAACAATCAAAGATATGATTAATTCTCAATTGGTTACTAAATGCGTAGAAATAAACTGAACCCATGCAATTTTAGTACTGAACTTGCTTTTTTCAAAAGATAAATCTTATTTACAAGCGTAATGGGTATCTCAACCACAATAACCATAATTACCTTCTTAAAATGTAAGTGTCAAAAAGTATTAAATAAATATGTTTTATTAAGCCATGCTTGTTAAATCTTTTTCAAACAAACAAGATTAAAGAAATATTTATTAAGGTGCACCTTGATTTAATAAATACAGAATAAAGCAAACGATTTATTAGCCCTTTTAATTGTATATTTTATGTTTTTTTTATTGTATTTCTTGCACAATATGCTGAACTTAGCAGTTTTAATCTTATGTATCTATTTAAACAATTTCTAAAATATTGTTACTTTAACATTTTGAAAAAGAAACTGAACGTTTCTTTTACCGCCGTATTGGATAAGAACTCGGTTTTTGGCAAATACAGCGTCTTTCAAAGTCATGTTTTAATTGGAGACAGTAAAATTGGTTCTAATGTGATTATAAAAGAAAGAACAGCCATAAAAAGAAGTGAGCTGGCAGATAATATTTGTATACATGAAGATTGTAAAGTAACAGAATCAACTATCGACTCCTTTTCTTACGTAGCAAAATCATCAGAAATTTTAGGAGCCACCGTTGGAAAATTTTGTTCTATAGGTCCGGAAGTCTGGATTGGCCTAGGGAAGCACCCATCTGATTTTATCAGCACCAGTCCTGTTTTCTATTCTGCTTCTAAAAAACAACTTGGTTTTTCTTTTACGAATCAGCAACTGTTTCAAGAACATAAAAAATGTGTAATTGGAAACGATGTGTGGATTGGAGCAAGAGTAATGGTGCTTGATGGTGTAACTATTGGAGATGGTGCTATTGTTGCAGCAAATTCTGTGGTGTCTAAAGATGTTGAACCTTATTCGATTGTAGGTGGATCTCCTGCTAAGTTGATTAAAATGCGCTTTGATGAATTAACAATCAGTAAATTATTGACAACTGCCTGGTGGAATTGGGACACAGTAAAAATCAAAGAAAAATCGACATCTTTCCAAAAGCGTATAATAACTTATACAGATTTGGATATATAATTTGTCATTTAGAATGGTTAAATTTTAACCTTAGCCGCTGAAGCAACGTAGGCATTTTGTGTAAAAAGCGATTTTTTACAAATTCATCCGCCTTTTTATTTACTATAATTTCTTTTGGATGTTCTATTTGCTTTAATTCTTTAGTAATTACAAATTTATACCACCATGGGGCTCTGAAGGTATGGGTGGCATTTATGGCATCAAAACCAATATTTTCCACCAGATTGACATTCGGATGAATGCATAATCCTTTTTGTTCATAAATTGAATAGTACCATTGAAAGTCCCATGCATCTTTGACACCAATTCCATTGTAGATAGCATCCCAATGTGTTTGCCACATTTTTGAGACTTCTGGAAATCTTTTTTTATTTTCCTCATAGAACTTCATTTCAAAGTTCATGTGTTTCCATGCTCTTCTCCAGGTTCCCCAACCCCAAGTTGCAGGTACTTGGGAGAAATAATAGCTTTCTTTGATATTTATCAGCCCTAATAAGTAATTTGATCCAGAGACAAGCATTATTAGCTCGTTATTCTTATATCTTTCAAGCATAGTATCAATAAACATAAAGAAACTCTGGTTAGGCAGGCAATCATCTTCCAAAATTATACCTTGTTCTTCTTGTTCAAAAAACCAATTAATGCTTTCATAAACACCAACGCCAGACCCCAAATTATTGTCTCTGAATAAGGTCTTAATTTCACATTCCCAATCAACTTGCAGAGCAATTTTTCTGCATTCAGTTACCAATTCATCTTCTTTCTTATTCTTTCTTGGTCCGTCTGAAGCAATATATAATCGTTCCGGTTTTGCCTTACGAATAGAATCCAGTACCCGACGAGTATGATCAGGTCTGTTAAAGATTAAAAGTAAAACAGGAGTCTTGAGCATATAATTAATCCATATTAATTAGTATAACTATTTAAATTGTATAATAAAAAAAGTCCATTCAGACAGAATGGACTTTGTGTTTGCAAGTTTTCTACACATCAATTTTTGCATACTTCGCATGTGCTTCAATAAATTCTCTGCGTGGTGGTACTTCATCGCCCATCAGCATGGAGAAAATATGGTCTGCTTCCGCTG
>DAOORG010000194.1:0-5112 GCA_035389165.1 Chitinophagales bacterium | reverse complement strand
GCACGTTTCCATCTGCGATGGCTCCAAAGCCAGAATTCCGGTTTTGTATGAATGTCCTTTTCCAATAAACGAACATATTTTTCTGCAATGAAATTTTCAGTTTCCTGTTGTGCATTTTCCGTTATGGTTTCAAAGCTTAATTCATAATATCCGCGATTTATTTTTTGAATGGAAGCGTATACTACAATGGCATTTGTTTTTTGTGCCAACGTATCAAATCCTTTAAAAAATGGCGTTTCCAAACTCATAAACTTTGTCCAATAGGCATTTTCTGTATCCACCGGTGTTTGGTCTGCTACAAATGCCACTAATGAAGCTTGTTTTTGCAATTGTACATACAATGATTTTACCTGATTCATCGCTACCAGTTGACATCCAAATCTGGATCTGTTTTTCAACAGGAATTTTTCAAATGTTTTATTGCTTGGTGAAGCATACAATGCAAACGAAGGCAATTTAGTTTCCAGTCCGGCAAGGAGAGAAGCCCATTCCCAGTTGCCATAATGACCTAAAACCACAAAAATATGCTGACCGGTATTTTCGTATTTTCTTAGCAAAGCATAGCTTTCATGTTGTAATTGTATGCGTTCTTTTAGTTCTTTTTTGGAGATGGAAATGCTTTTAATGGTTTCAGCAATAAAATCTGCTAAATGTCTGTAATAGTTACTTCTGATATACCAAAGTTCTTCACTTCTTTTGTGCGGAAAAGCATTTATTAAATTCAAATCAATGACTGTTTTTCGATATGCATAAACGCGATTGAACAGGAAATAAATAATATCAGCCAATGTAAATAAAAAATTCAGCGACAAATAGGAAAGGAGCTTTGCGTAGAATAATCCGATTTTTGTATAAAGCCATTGCACCTTGCAAAATTAGGTATTATTTATGATTTCAGATTTCAGAATTATGATTTTATGATTAATATATCCATACTTTGCTTTTCAAACTGAAAATAAATCATAAATCTTACATCATAAATCTTAAATCAGAATATCTTTGTTGTATGAATGCTATTTTGATTGAATCACAATATATTGGCAGTTGCAGCTATTGGAATTTGTTGCTGAAAGCGGAAACGATTGTAATTGACCAACACGAACATTTTGTTAAACGCAGCTACAGAAATCGAGCTCATATTTTAGGAGCTAACGGATTGCTGAGATTGAGTATTCCATTAGTGAGTGGAAAACATCAGCATTCCGCCATGAAAGATGTTCGTATTTCCTATAATGAAAACTGGCAAAGTCTGCACTGGCACAGTTTCACTTCTGCCTATCGTCGTTCTCCTTTTTTTGAATATTATGAAGATCATTTTCGTAAATTCTATGAACAAAAAATAGAATTGCTGATAGATTATAATTTTCAGTTTATGCAAACAATTGCTGCTGTTTTAAAAACACCACTGACAGTTTCTTTTGCAGATAAATATTATAAAAAAGAAGAATTTTCAGGAATGGATTACAGAAGTCTTAGTATGCCAGGAAAAGAAAGTGCCATTGGATTTCCATCGTATCCGCAAGTATTTAGTGACAGATTTCCGTTTGAAAATGATTTATGTGTGCTGGATTTGTTGTTTAATACAGGAACAAGAGCGAAAGAGTATATAGAAAAAATTGAAGTTAGATAACAACATCAAGTTCCACTTTCCACAAGAATTTATTTTCGTCTTTGTCGAACTCTTTTTTTAGTTTCACATTGATGTTCAAATTGGCAATCGAAATATCTGAAACTTCTTTTGTTTTTACCTGATATATTTTTGATTCAGGCTGTATGCTTTCCACCTTAGTTAGCGTGGCATTTTTCATGTTGTAATTTCTGAGTTGAATGACGAGATAGTTATACATTCCGTCTGCTTTTGCTCTGTCATCAGTTTTTACAAAACTGCAATTATAAAAGTACCTGCCTTTTCCATTGTTTATATAAATAGATTCATAAGCGCCGCGAATGTTGTAATTACAATAAACTCTGTCTTTTGCATTTGGAATTTTTGCAGAATCAATAGAGTTTTTACCATTTACTTTTAATTGAGAAATGGAATAATTAATAGCATCCAGAAAATTATAATAACGATAGTCCGGAACAGACCACCAGGTTGGGTTCATATCCAATGTTACACGAATACGATTGATTTCATAATATTTTTCAATGGCATTATAACGCAATACTTTTAAACTCATCGGTGTTCCAACGGTTCCTTGTACCAAACTTAAGATATCACCATAAGACATTTTATGAACCGGAACTTTATCAATTTCTAAGATTAAATCACCTGGTTTCAGTGTTTTTGAGTTGATATAATGGTTGATTTCTAAAGATTTTACCTTAAAACGCTGAGCTGTAGAATCAAATACAGCTTGTCCGCCAATACCACCAACTAATTTTGACGGTGTTGAAGCAAAAGACGAACTAATAATTAATATAAATAAATAGATAAACAAACTAACCTTTCTCATAACTTAATACAAAATTACTATTTAATATCATTTTTGATAATTGTCATAAAAAAATTTGTTTTTATTGATTTATATCAATTTGAGTTAGAAGAAATATTATACGTTGATATAAATAAATAAAGACCGTCAAATATATGACGGTCTTTATTTTGATTTAGTTGCATGTCTATTTATAACTTTTTAAATAATCCACCAAATGCCATCATTTGCATTAAATCGGATACTTTAATTTTTCCGGTCATAAATGCTTCCTGTGGATTCATTTTTCCGGTTTCCACATTAATATAGGTTTCGTCATCGGTTTCAACCAGACAGTCTGCATTTCCTTGTAAGCCTTTTTCCACTTTTAGATTTCCATCTTGAATATTAACCGTAAACATATCATTGGTAAATTGAAAATGCACATTTAGATTTTTACCTTTTGCTTTTTCTGCTTTAAAACGTGCTGGAAGCGTTGCAAATATATCGCTAACAGTTTCCAAAGCAGGTGCACTTTCTACTTGTGATGATTCAGCTCTGTCATAATTCACGTCATCAATCACCATTTTAGCAATAATTTCTCGCATGATTTCAGAAGAACCACCACCTATGGTTCCGATGCGTGAATCACGGAATGCACGTGCCACTTTGTATTCTTCCATATAACCATATCCACCAAAGAATTGCAGACATTGATATGTGGCTTTATCTGCCAATTCAGTAGATAGTAATTTCGCCATAGAACTTTCTTTCACGGCATATTTTCCATCAGCATGCATTCTGCAGGTATGTAACACAAAGAATCGAATGGATTCTATTTCTGCGGATAATTGTGCAACACGATGACGTAACACCTGGAATTTGTTGATGGTTCTGCCAAATGCGCTTCTTTCACTCATGTATTGCAACGAATAATTCAATACGGCGTCGCATCCGGAATAAGCCATTATAGAACCTGCTAGTCGTTCTAATTGCAAGCCACCCATCAGGTAATAAAAACCTTTACCTTCTTCGCCTAATAAGTTTGTTACTGGAACTTTTACATCATCAAAATGTAATTCTGCCGTATCAGAAGAATGCCAGCCTAATTTTTTTAATATATTTTTTGAGATACCAGGTGCATCCAAATCAACCACTAATAAACTTACACCAGCAGCACCTGCATCCGGATTTGTTTTACAAACCAGAATAACAAACTGACCATAAATTCCATTTGTGATGAACGTTTTTGAACCATTTAACACATAATGGTCACCTTCTTTACGTGCGCGCATTTGAATATTTGCAGCATCGCTGCCTGCACCTGGTTCGGTGATACCAATGCAACCAATTTTATCACCTGCAATAGCTGGTTTCAGGTAGTTTTCTTTCAAGAATTCACTTCCGTGATGGAAGATGTAAGGCGTGCTCATAAATACTTGTACGGCTGCTGTAATGGCAAATCCACCGGAAAATATTTTCGAAATTTCTTCCAGCATGATGACGTCGTAGAAAAAATCCAGTCCGCTGCCGCCGAGACTTTCCGGATAGCAAAGTCCGAAGTAACCCATTTCACCAAATTTTTTCCAAAACTCGCGCGGAATTTTACCTTCGAGTTCCCATTGGTCGATGTTTGGAATGGCTTCTGCTTCCAAAAATTGTCGAATCGTTTTTCTGAAAGATTCGTGTTCTTCATTGAAGTAATAAGATAGTGCTGTTGACATGATATTTAAATTTGAATATTTGAAAATTGGTTTATTTTAGATCCTGAAACAAGTTCAGGATGACAGCGTCGCAGAATCCACGTCGCTGTCATGCCGAATTTATTTCGGCATCTAATTATTTTGTGTAATATTTTTGCATACTTTGCGGTTAATTTAGTTATTTAATTTTTTAAAGAGACTTCCAAACTGCATCATCTTACCTAAATCACTCACCTGGATTTTACCGGACATAAACGCTTCTTGCGGATTTAATTTTCCTGTTTCTACAGCGATGTAAGTTTCAGTAGTAGTCGTTAGTCGTAAGTCGTGAGTTGTGAGTTTTGTATCGTTGATGTTTTTAAAACTAACTTCTTGATTCTTTATTTCTACTAAATAATTCAACTCATTTTCAAACTCAAACAATACATTAAGTTCAATTCCGTTTGCTTTTTCTTTTTTTAAACGTGATGGCAAAGTCGCAAATAATTCTTCGATAGAAATATTTTTTTGCTGTGGACTATCGACTGTGGACTGTCGACCATAAGAAACATCATCAATCACCATTTTGGAAATTATTTCCAGCATGATTTCTGATGAGCCGCCGCCAATAGTGCCTAAGCGTGAATCACGGAAAAAGCGCGCCATTTTATATTCTTCCATATATCCATAACCGCCAAACATTTGCAAACATTGATAAGCCACTTTATCAGATAATTCTGTTGCCAGGTATTTTGACATGGATGCTTCTTTCACGCAATAATTTTTATCTGCATGCATTTTACAAACATGGTAAGTGAAGGTTTTTACACTTTCTATCTCTGCTGATAGCTGTGCCATTTTATGTCGCAATACCTGAAATTTATTGATGGTTCTGCCGAAGGCTTTGCGTTCATTCATGTATTGCAGCGTGTATTCCATTGCCCATTCTGAAGAAGCAAGCGCGCCCAATGCCAATGTCAGTCGTTCCAGTTCAAAGCGCTGCATGATGTAATAAA
>DAOORG010000193.1:0-5134 GCA_035389165.1 Chitinophagales bacterium | reverse complement strand
TAAAAATTACCAAATCTTTATATGTGGACAACTTTGGAGCGTCAATTTTGATATACAGCTACTTAAACGTATTTTTGCACCGATTTTTAAATAAAATACACTCAATATACTATGGCAAGCGTAGGTAAAATTACATCAATCATCGGTCCGGTAGTGGACGTATCATTCGGCGGCGAGGGTTCTTCTCTTCCACGAATATTAAATGCCTTAATCGTAAAAAAAGACGATGGCTCTGAAGTGGTGCTGGAATGTCAGCAGCATTTAGGAGAAGACAGCGTTCGTTGTGTGGCGATGGATGCTACAGAAGGTTTGACGCGTGGTGCAGAAGTAATCGACACCGGTGGTCAAATTACCATGCCTGCAGGTGAGGCTATCAAAGGACGTTTGTTTAACGTTATCGGTACTGCCATTGATGGTATTGGTGAGGTTAGCAAAGTAGGTGGCTATCCAATTCACAACAAACCGCCTAAATACGAAGATTTAGCTACGTCTAAAGAAGTGTTATTTACAGGTATCAAAGTAATTGACCTTATCGAGCCATATGCAAAAGGTGGTAAAATCGGTTTGTTTGGTGGTGCCGGTGTTGGTAAAACCGTATTAATCATGGAATTGGTAAATAATATTGCCAAAGGTCATGGTGGTTTATCCGTATTTGCCGGTGTGGGTGAAAGAACACGTGAAGGAAATGACTTATTGCGTGAGTTCTTAGAATCAGATGTAATTAAATATGGCGAAGCGTTCAAACACTCTATGGAAAAAGGTGATTGGGATTTGTCAGTGGTAGATAAAGAAGCATTAAAAGAATCAAAAGCAACCTTGGTGTTCGGTCAGATGAACGAGCCTCCTGGTGCACGTGCGCGTGTTGCTTTATCCGGTTTGACGATTGCTGAGCAGTTCCGTGATGGTGACGGCGATGGAAAAGGTCGTGATATCTTATTCTTCGTAGACAATATCTTCCGTTTCACACAAGCAGGTTCTGAAGTATCGGCTTTATTAGGTCGTATGCCATCAGCGGTAGGTTACCAACCAACGCTTTCTACAGAAATGGGTTTAATGCAAGAGCGTATTACCTCTACAAAATCTGGTTCAATTACCTCTGTTCAAGCGGTGTATGTACCTGCGGATGACTTAACGGATCCGGCTCCTGCAACAACTTTTGCTCACTTAGATGCAACAACGGTATTAAGCCGTAAAATTGCAGAGTTAGGTATCTATCCAGCTGTGGATCCATTGGATTCTACATCACGTATCTTAGATCCTGCTGTTTTAGGTGAAAGACACTATGGTGTTGCTCAGCGAGTTAAAATGATTTTACAACGTTACAAAGAATTACAGGATATCATCGCTATCTTAGGTATGGATGAGTTGTCTGAAGAAGATAAATTAGTAGTTCACCGTGCACGTCGTGTACAACGTTTCTTATCTCAGCCGTTCCACGTTGCAGAGCAATTTACAGGTTTAAAAGGTGTATTCGTTTCTATCGAAGATACGTTGAAAGGCTTTGAAATGATTATGGACGGTCAGGTAGATGAGTATCCTGAAGCGGCATTCAACTTAGTTGGAACTATAGAAGATGCTATCGAAAAAGGTAAAAAATTATTGGCTGAAGCAAAATAATCATAAAAAATGCAATTAGACATTCTGACACCTGAATTAAAAGTTTTCTCCGGAGAAGTAACCTCCGTTCAACTTTGCGGAACCAACGGTAAATTTGAAATATTAAATAACCATGCTCCAATGATTGCATCGATTATTGAAGGAACCGTTAAAATCAAAACCAGCTCCGGAAAACAGGAATTCAAAATGAAAAGCGGCATTGTTGAAGTGTTAAAAAACAATGTTTCTGTACTTACAGAAGGATTGATAACTGCTTAAAAAATTAAACAGAGATACAAAGAGGAACTTCGGTTCCTCTTTTTTTTTGAAATTATGTTGATTTATTTGCCCTTCTTCAATAAATAAAATCAGAAAAAAGGTTCATTTGCAGACATTTGTTTGCCAGCTACACGCCAATTTCGACCGAATACTAAATAGAACTGACCGTTTTCACTTTTATGCTTGACAATTATCAAGAATAATTGCACATTAAGGTATAAAATTTATGTCTATGAAAAACAATGTAAAACTTCTGGACATAGGAACCCGTTTAGTAGCTGCCGGAATTTTCGGATACACAGCATTTTTAAAATTCACTTCAGCAGAATCTGCAGTTTACATTTTTCAGCGTATAGGCATGGAATCTGCCGGCAGATATGGTGTTGCAGTTTTGGAATGTATCACCATTCTATTGTTGCTTATTCCAAAAATGGCGTGGCGCGGTGCAATTCTAGGTTGCCTGATGATGTTTGGTGCCATTTGTATGCACCTGACTATGTCAGAAATCAACATTAAAGGTGATGGCGGACTAATGTTTGCCTCCGCAATTGTGGTGTTGTTCTGCTGTATGAGTATTTTAGTATTGCACAAAACCGATTTGGAAGCGGAACTAAACTAATGTCTTTTTTGAATTTCTGATAAACCAGAAATTTGAAACCAGAAATACTATACTTAATAGTACGATGAAAGATATTTGTTGCTGAGCTATTCTAAATTGTTCAAAATAAGTAGGTATGCCTGCTAACAAAATAGCTATGCCTAAAGAAAGTCCTGCCGCTGTTGCAGGACTTTTTTGCAGGTAGTTTTGCATTAATACTAATGTAACCGGAACGGCGCTTTGCAACAAAGCAACACCCAAACAAAAAACAGGAAATGAGTTTTTGCCGGCATTTAGTAAAACTACTGCACCAATAATACTAAACAGCACCCAATTTTTCCAATATAGTTTATCTGCCAAAAAACCGCCAGCCAGTTTACCGATTGCAGCTGCTGCACCTAAGCCAATCAACCATTGATTGTTGTCAAAGCACATCATATGAAGCAGGTTCCAGAACATAGAACGCATTGCAATGGCGAATAATAAAATCAACATAAAAAAATCATGTGTTTCCAGTAAACTATCCTGTTTTTGTTGTTCGATGAAAGTATAATCCGAAAGCTGAATCTTCAACAACAAAAAAAACAACAGCACTAGTGGAATCATAAATACATAAAAATAATCGAACTGAAGCGCACCTACTATTCCACCCAAAATTAAACCGATAACGCCTGGCGATGTAAATATTCCGGCAAGTGTGTTGCTTTTATTGTCTGAAACAAAGCAAGCTGCACCGCCACAAACATGGATAAATGCAGATGCAATTCCACTTATTACGATTGCTGTAATAACAGAAAAACCAGAGACACTAATAGACAAGATTAATAATGCCAGCGCAAAAAGGCTGAACTTTTTTATCTGTTTAAATTTATCAACCAGCAAACCCGCCGGCAACTGACCTCCAAAAGCCAGCAAACTGTAACCGAGAAACGCCATCGTATTGAGTTGCCAGTTTGTAGAGTGCACGGACAAATTTGCCAACAAATATCCTGCAATAAAATCGTTGATGCCATGTGCGGCACCAAACAGAACTGCTATTTTATATTTATTGCTCATCGTTTTTTTTTCTCGCAGAGATGCTTCTGAAATTTAGGAAGAAAGCGATTCTGCTTATAACTTAATGTTGTTTATATAAATTCCTATAAATGTCGTGATACTATTTTGCACCAAAGAAATCAACAATGCCTTGATTGGTTTTTGTCCTAAAAATAAATAAATAATAAATGCTTCTACAGCGGTAACGCCGCATTCTAACAATAACAAATGAATGGTAGTGGTTTGATATAATACATTCAAAATTGGCCAGGTGAAACAATTGGCCAGAATAAGTATTAAAACGGTGAATGGAATCTTCTTTCTGTCGAATAAAAAATAGACAGGTATTTCAATGGCAATGGTTAGTAAAAGGTATTTAAATATAAGCATTGCCTTTTTTCATTCTGGAAATAAAAAATAATGACATCAACACAAGCATAGATAAAATTGATGTAAGCAGCAATGGCTTTTGATTTTCAGGAAAATTAAAAACCAGAATTGGCACCCATTCTTTCTTACCATAACAATCAGGTTTCATCACCGTTCTTTTATAGGAAAGCTTGTTGTTTTTATCTATTGAAAATGTAATAGCAATATATGCGATATCACCACCATAGATAGCTGCAGGCTGTACTGTAGTTAAAATAAATGAATTGGATTTTGTTTGGTCGCTTTTGCGCTCTGCCCAAACTTCCAGGCGCTCATCTCCTGTTTTACTTTTGGGTTGTAAAAGAAAAGCTGCATCTTGTTTGATGCGATAGGTTTTAAAATTAACGCTCTTTTTCACAAAAAAACGATATGCCTGAAAACTATCTACATTGGCAAAATAATATTTTGTTGGCTGTAGTTTTTCCGGTTTTTGTAATGCAATATCTGCAAAGACAGTTGACCTTGCCAGTAAGAAAAACAACAATAAATAAAATTTATTTGCCGGCATTTTTTTCGTTTTTTAAAACATACATAAAAACCATAATACCCAATGCACCGAGCACGCCGAGCACCCAAGGTAAAAAATTAAAGTACGTCAATGCTGTTATATTATTTCCGTTATTATCGATCGGAATATCTGCGAATACAGTTTGCAGCAATAAAAAGAAACTATAAAGTGAGATGGTTTTTTTCATGATTTTTCATTTTTCCATTAACAAGATAGAAAAATAATTATAAATAAGAACGAAAAAACAGGAACAGTTCGATAGACTACAAAATTTTCTCCATGTTAAGTATTTGTCAGTGGCGGATTAAAAGATACCAACGAGCAGAATAGAGTATTCAACTTGTTTCTTTTTCAAATTATTAAATACTTCTTTGAAGTTTCATTTCTTTATTCTTCTTTTTCAACATAAAGAACATCAGCATTATTAAAACCAACAAACTCAATCCGGAAATTAAATACATGATAAAATGATTTTTGTTGAATGGGTCATTGTCAACTTTATTATTAACAACCAAAAATGGAATCGAATTTTTATTCTTTTGGTTAGTAGTAATTTCTGTGTAAGATAAATCACGCTTGTAAATGTTTAGAATTATCTCTTTTGATTTTTTTGCATCGCCACTACAAAAAAGCAAGGTGTCAGTATGCAAGAAATTATTTTTATTAATTGCCCAAACTTCTGCACACAA
>DAOORG010000192.1:0-5141 GCA_035389165.1 Chitinophagales bacterium | reverse complement strand
AATTCAAATCTTGTAATTAAACCACGGTGCACGGCATCAGGACCATCGGCAATTCGGATGCATCTCGCCACTGCAAAAAATGCGGTAAACGGAAAATCATTGGAAACGCCTGCGCCGCCGTGTATTTGTATTGCTTCATCACATACCTGCTGTAAGACATTTGGTGCTACCACTTTTATCTCAGAAATTTCGGTCATCGCGCCCAAAGCGCCCATCGTATCTAATTTCCAGGCAGCATATAAAGTCAACAATCTTGCCTGATCTATTGCAATTCTGAAATCTGCGATGCGTTCTCTGTTGCCGCCTAAATTGATGATTGGTTTACCAAATGCCACTCGAGATAAACTCCTTTCTATTAATAGCTGCAGCACATATTCAGCAGCACCAATGCAACGCATGCAATGATGGATACGACCAGGTCCTAATCTTCCTTGTGCAATTTCAAAACCACGTCCTTTTCCTAAGATCATATTGGTTAACGGAACGCGCACATTTTTAAAAGATACTTCACCGTGTCCGTAAGGTTCATCATATTCTCCAAATACCGGCAACATTCGTTCTATCGTTACGCCTTCCGTATCTACCGGCACCAATACCATACTGTGCTGTGAATGACGATTCGCTGTTGGGTCGGAAAGTCCCATAAAAATAATCACCTTACAATCCGGATGCCCAATACCGGAGCTCCACCATTTGGTACCGTTGATGACGATTTCATCTCCTTGCACGATAGCGGTTGCCTGCATATTCGTTGCATCGGAAGAAGCGACATCGGGTTCTGTCATACAGAAGGCAGAGCGTATTTCTCCGTTTAATAAAGGTGTCAGCCATTTTTCTTTCTGTTCTGTTGTGCCATACTTGTGCAGCACTTCCATATTTCCGGTATCCGGTGCATTGCAATTAAAAATTTCCGGAGCCAGAAAGCTCTTGCCCATTTCTTCTGCTAATGGTGCGTATTCTATGGTGGATAAACCTTGTCCGTGTTCTGTATCAGGTAAAAATAAATTCCACAAGCCTTCAGCCTTAGCTTGTTCTTTCAGTTCTTTCACTAAAGGTGAAACAGACCATTTCGACCAATCCTGTCCGTTATTGCGTTGATGTATCTCGTGAAAGTATTGCATTTCTACCGGACGAATCTTTTCGTTGATAAACTTCTTAATTTTTTTGATGTATTGTTGCGCGCGTGCACTGTGCTGAAAATCCATATTTTAATATTTATATGGATAAATGTAACAAGAATTTGATGGAATCGGAAATTATTGAAAAGGAAAAGGTCCGTATTTGAAAACACTCCAGATAATCCAGATAACAGAGATTATTTTTAATCTTTTATAAAGCTTAGCTTCATCAAAATAATTGTTATCTAATAATTGTTGAATTTTCATGGCAATGAGTATTAACAGCATTGGCACACAAGTATAGGTAAGCCTGAAATTGTAATATCCTAATACAAAGAAGAATACAAAAAACAATAAAAACATCCATCTAATAAATTGATAATAGAGTTGGTGTGATGTCACCGGTGCAGCTGATCGTCTTATTTTCTTATTGATTAAATAGATACCGGTAAGAAATGGTGTAAGCGTGATGAGAACGGTATTTAAATACCTGAATAAAAAATCCAGAGACATTTCAAAGAAATGGGAAATACCAATAGATAAAGCGTCTATAACCCAAACAAACTCGCGGAAAACAGCCACTTCGCCGTTAAAATAATGTCCGGAAAAATAGATACAAACAACTATCCAGCTAAACGTAGGAAGAATAAATAAAATAGCCTGCGGAAATAAATCAGCAATTAAACGAAAATGAATTCGAATAGATTTTTGTTTAACTAAATAGGCTATACCCAAACATGGAAAATACAAAATGAAACTTCCGTAAGCCAAACACAATATACCCATGATAAAAGAAATGTATATTAATTTCTTTTGGGTTAATTTATCATTCAGAAATAAGAAAACAATATAGGCGATGCTTATTGGCGTAAAAAAGGCAAACATTTGTTCGTGCGCTGAAAAGAAGAAGGCTTTTACAATGCCACTGCAAACAATAAATAGAGATAGAAAATGCATTACAAACTGTCGAATTCCAATAGCACTTAACAGTCTTTCAAATAATACTAATGAGCCAAGCAGTATGATAAAATTCATCAGTATAAATGCACAATAAAATGGAAGTAATTCCACCACTAAATTTTTGTGGTTATCGATGTTATACATTTTCAAAAATGGACTGGACGCCAGCTTTTCATTGATACTTTGCTGATATAAATATTTCTCACCACCTAGTCTTTTAAAAACATCTGTTGAAATTATGGCATCAACCACATACTTTATCGGCAGCCCGATAAGATGCGCCGTATAAATATATAATGGACGGTTTTGACGTACTGCCACAAAATTGCTGTCTAATAGTAATGATGGCTTACTCGTTAGATAGATGTACTGGTAAGAATCGCAGAATAAGACAAAGCCAATCTTGGAAACTTTTATGTATTCTCCGCAATACGTTCTGGTTGGTGTAACTGGTTTTTGAGCAAACAAAAACAGAAATGTAAATAATACAATCATCAGACTGTATTTCAGCCACATCCTTTCTTTAATGAAATGAATTACTTCTTTACCTTTTAACATGATTTCTAATACGGCTTAGTGTATAGTCCTCAAATTTAATCCTATTTTATTAATAATTTTAATGCTTAAATTATTCTAAAACAAATAATCGAGTGCTAGAGGATTTTTTGTACATTTCTTGTTCTAAATCAGTTTATGGAAAATAAGATCAGCAGAAACAAATTCTTAAAACTGGCCGGATTGGGCAGCATTGGACTATATATTAATTCTTGCCAGTTTGCAAACCGATCAACAAAGGATGAAAATAATTCCATTTATGCCAATGATTCTGCTGTAGTTTCAAGTGCTTCCATAGATATTACCACTTCAGAAAATGTAATTGTTCACCAAAAAGGAAATCCGGAATATGAATCTTTGCGCGGTGGTTTTAACAAAAGAATACAAAAATTCCCACGGCTCATTGTGCAATGTAAAAACACACAAGGTATTGCCGAAGCTATAAATTATGCCAATGCAAACAAGCTATCAGTTGCCGTAAAAAGTGGCGGCCATTGTTTTGAAGGATTTTCATCTAACAATGACGGAATGGTCATTAATCTTTCCTTGTTGAACGCAGTTGAATGGCTGGATAATTCTAATGTTAAAATTCAACCAGGTTGTACGCTGTCAAAATTATATGATGAGCTATTACCAAAACGCAGAATCATTCCTGCAGGTTCGTGTGGTGGAGTTGGCGTTGGTGGTTTGACTTTGGGCGGTGGTTATGGTTTCTTCAGCAGAAAATATGGTTTAACCTGCGATAGTTTGATAGAACTAACTTTAGTGGATGGCAAAGGAAACATACATCATTCTAAAGACAATCCTGAATTATTATGGGCTTGTAAAGGTGGCGGCAACGGCAATTTTGGCATCGTGTCAGAAATGATTTTTAAAACATATGATGCACCGGCACATTTTACCAGTCACCGTTTTAAAGCATTGAATGTGGATGCGGATCGTGTTCAAACAATTTTAGAAAAATGGTTTCTGCTAACGGCTAATTTACCCAATTCTTGTTTTTCGGCATTTGTACACAATGGCAAAACATTGAATATTTTACTGACCGATTACGAAAACAATGCCAATACCGTTCAACAATTTAAAGAAATACTGACTGCATTTGTAGATAAAGTGACTATCGGCACACCGAAGCCATTGGCTACTGCGCTGAAAAACTATTACGGTATTCAATATCCGATTTATTTTAAAAATGCTTCTGCCGGTTTGTATGAAAACTATGCAAACATTCAGCCTTTTATAAAAGAAGTGTTACAAAAAGTCATTGATACACCAGGCATGATTTATCAAGTCAATACACTTGGCGGCAATATCAATCAACTGAGTTTTAAAGATACATCTGCCTATCCGCACAGAGCCTATCCTTATTTATCGGAACTGCAAACCTATTGGGAAAAGGAATCACAATCTATAAAATACGAAACTGCTTTTGAAGAGGTGCAATCCATTTTCAGCAACCACCATATACAAACACAATACAGAAATTATCCGGATATTAATTTTAAGAATTGGCAGCAGGCTTACTATGGTGAAAACTATAGCAGACTTCAGCAAATCAAAAAACATTTTGACCCGAACAATGTGTTTGGTTATGAGCAAGGAATACAATTAATCACAAAAAAGAAATAAAATATGATAACCAAAGAACAAACAATATTATCTTCTTCAGGAAATCAAATGGTGTTAACTATCAGAGAACCTGAATCTATAATCAAAGGTGTAATTCAATTGAATTCAGGTACTTGTATTCCGCAAAAAGTCTATTGGAATTTTGCAAACTATTTAACTAATAATGGATATGTCACCATAACTTTTGATTACAGTGATGCATTCAATTACACATCCGATGTTTCGCATCCAACCTGGATAAAAGATATCGAATCCGTTTTCGATTATATTATTCAAGAATATCCTGAATCAAAAAAATATATAATTGGGCATAGTTCCGGTGGTCAATTTGTCGGTTATATATCCAACGCTTCTAAAATTGATAAACTATTTTTAATAGCAAGCTCTAACGGATACATAAAAAATCTGAAATTACCTTTACGTATTGTCATGTCATTCTTCTGGAAAATTGTAGTCCCTTACTCCATAAAAAGATACGGCTACATGAATAATAAAATACTGGGCACATCAGGTGGTTTTCCTAAAAACATAATACTTGAATTACGCAGTTGGTGTTATCAGCCTGATTTTTTCATACCATTCTATAAAGAAAAACAAGTTAGGTCTAATTATCACTCAATAACATCACAAGTAAAAGCATATCACCTAGCTGATGATGCTATTGCCAACAGAAAAAGCTGTGAGTATATTTTAAATTTATATTCCAATGCAAATAGAAATATTGAAACACTTTATGCAAAAGACTATTCTATGAAAAAATTCGGGCACAGAGGTTTCTATCATGCAGCAGCTGAATCAAAATTATGGCCAAAATTCCTGAAAGAACTGGAATCATAATAAAACCTACACCTTCAAAAATGCACTCAAAATCTTGGACAT
>DAOORG010000191.1:0-5183 GCA_035389165.1 Chitinophagales bacterium | reverse complement strand
AAAATTTATTCATCCGTAATGAAAGATAATGTACTGCAAGTAGACGTATCAAATTATCAGACAGGTATGTATTTTATCAGAATAGGTACAAAAACTTATAGAATAATTAAAGAATAATATTAGAAACAGCAGTATGGACAATTCCATACTGCTGTTTCTAATTCATTGTTTTAGAATACCCAACCTTATGAATAAAAAATTTACCATCACTATTTTTATATTTACACTTTTAATTTGCAGCATTTCAGCTTCATTTGCAAAGGTAAATGGTGTTGAAAATAATTCAACAACAACAACTATTTTATACGATTTTGGCGATGCTCCAACCAGCTATGGTAAACCAATGCATTTGTATAAGCAGACGCCAAATTTAATGTTAGGTGCTTTTGTAGATTATGATACGAACGTATCCAATAACTCAAATGCTACTGCTGATGATAAATCCGGATTGGTTAATGATGAAGACGGCGTTCCCGTATTTCCATTATTATATGCTTCCAATACATCTTATTCTATCCATGCAAATGTCACCAACACAACTGGTGAAAATGCGTATTTATATGGCTTCATAGATTTTAACGGTGACGGCGACTTTAGTGACGCTGGTGAAACTTCTGATATCACTATTGTAGAAAATGGTGCTACTTCAGTAGCGGTAAACTGGAATGGATTAAGTGGTCAGCTGAAATTTGGTGCAACCTTTGCTCGTTTTCGAATTGCAGCATCTGCAACAGAAGTACAATATGCAAGCGGTTATGCAGCATCAGGAGAAGTGGAGGATTATCCGATTATTATTATGAGCAGCGTGCTGCCTATAGAATTCATTTCCTTTAAACCGAAATTTAAAAATGATAATTCCGTCGTATTAACCTGGAAAACAGCATCAGAATATAACAATGATTATTTTGAAGTGCAACGCTCTGTTGATACAGAAACATGGGAAAGTATTGGATGTGTAAAAGGGAATGGAAATTCACATTGGGTATCCACTTATACATTTACCGATGATCATCCATATCCGGGATTTTCCTATTATAAATTAAAACAAATGGATTTTGATCATAAATTCCGCTATTCCATAATTGCTTCGGTAAAAACAGACACCAATCAAATTGAAACCAAAGAAAATATAACAGTTTATGCAAATCCTGCTAATAATGAATTACGGGTAAAGATTGACAACAAAACGAAAGATAGCGATATGCAGATTTATAATTTTTCCGGACAAAATATTTTGAATTCCAGCATCAGCAAAAGTGAGCAAAGTATAGATTTAAAAGAATATCCAGAAGGTATGTACATCGTTATTGTGGAAGATAAATTATTCAAAATAATTAAAGAATAAGCTACTTTCTAAACATAAAGAAAACAGCTAAAAAAATAAACATAAAACTTACAGCATAATTCCACCGCAGTTTTTCTCCTAAGAAAAAATAAGCAAACGCCACAAACACACACAGCGTAATAACTTCCTGAATAATTTTTAACTGATAAGCATTAAATGTTTTATAACCAATCCTGTTGGCTGGTACCATAAAACAATATTCAAAAAATGCCACACTCCAACTTATCAAAATGGCTTGCCAAAGTTTTAGATTCGGATTTTTCAGGTGACCATACCAGGCATACGTCATAAATGAATTGGAAATAATCAACAGAACTATCGTTTGCATAACATGGATTTAAATGCAAATATACAAACTACCAATGTTTTCATTATTTTCGTACCATTCTAATTTATTTACAACTATACACGAACAAACTTAAACATGGAAACGATAACACACGCAATTGATTTTGTTTTGCATCCGGATTTAGCTTATTTGTTAAACACCTATGGTGTCTATATTTATGCTATATTATTTTTAATAATATTTGTAGAAACAGGATTGGTTGTTATGCCATTTTTGCCCGGCGATTCTTTATTATTTACAGCAGGCATGCTCACGGTGGCTGAGCCTGGACTTAATATTTATATTCTCATTCCGTTGTTATTGGTGGCAGCCGTATCCGGTGATACACTTAATTATTTTGTTGGAAAATATTTTAGCGAACGCGTCTTACAGTGGAACTATAAAGGCAAACCGTTAGTACAGAAAAAATGGCTGGACGACACGCATGTGTTTTTTGAAAAGCATGGTAATAAAACAATAGTATTAGCACGTTTTGTTCCAATAGTAAGAACGATTGCACCGTTTGTTTCCGGCATCGGCAAAATGACATACACCACATTTACACTTTACAATATATTGGGTGCGTTCCTGTGGATAGTAAGCATGGTTACACTCGGTCATTTTCTGGGTTCTTATTCTTTTGTAAAAGATAATCTGGAAAAATTTGTTTTAGGGATTGTCTTCCTCTCTATTTTACCAATGATAATAAAAGCGATACAGTTAAAATTGAAGAAATAAATGTTGTATTTTTAAAGATGCAGCATCGCATGTTTGATTTGATTAATAAGAAAGCAACCACTACGCGTGCGTTGCTTTTTTTTGTTTTCATACTTCATTTAAATACCTCTTTTGCACAGGATACACTTTCCGGTAACTTGAACCAAAAGCAGGATTCACTGCAAGCAACCGCACCGCTTTTTATTCAGGATACTATTTCCGAATGGAAAGAACCGGAAGATACGTTAATTATTGCCGATGATTTTTTCAGTGTATCCAAAAAGGAATCACGCGTTGAAAAAACAAAAAAAGCATTTAAGTTTTTATCGTATTTTAATTACAACGACAGAGGCTACGGCAAAGATTTTTCCGGCGTCGAAAAGTATGAACAATTTACAGGCAAAAAAATTACCTGTGTCGATGTCGTCGTATTTAAACCATTTGGCTGCACACCGGAAGGTTGTCCTATTGCAATGAATAAAGGACAAAAATTTGGAAATGCCATCCATTTTAAAAGTAAAGAATGGTATATACGTGGTGATATTTTTTTTAAAGAAGGCGACTCTATCAATCCAACTTTATTTGCAGATACCGAAAAATTACTTTGGCAGCGAAAGAAATTTAAAGATGTAAAAATCATTGTTTTTCCGGACAGCCTGAATACGAATGAAGCAGAAGTGATGATTTTTTTGCAAGACAGGTTGTCCTGGTCTATGGCTGCAGGCTATTACAACGAGCGCGTGGTATTCAGTGCTTCTACTTTTAATTTTTTCGGCTTGCCCAATACGCTGAGTGTTTTTGGCGGCATCAATTTTAATAAGTACAACCTTTGGGCTGTTGGCGGCACGTATTTATACGAAAATATTCAGGCATCTCAGATAAATTTTACCACGAGTTTTGTCATTGAAAAATTAAATCAGAATGTTGCCGTTTCCGTCAACCGAAAATTTTTTAATTTAAAAACAGCATTGGCTTTTAATGCGCAATATATTTACAACAACAGCACTTTAAGTTTGAATGGAAACCTGCGCGATCCGTCGAGTTTTGTAAATGCAAAATCAAACTATTATTCCTTGTGGCTGGCCGGTGCCATTGCAGTGAATAAACTCATGCCTTGCAAAGATGATAAACTGAAATTTATAGTGGCCACCAAAATAAATTATACAGATTATAAAACACGACCATTTATTATCAACAGAAATTATAACGAACTTTTTATTAAGCAGCAAAATTACCGATTTGGTTTTGGTATTGCACGATGGGATTTTTATCTGGAGAAAAATGCATTTTATATAGATATAGCCGAGTATTTTCCGCGTGGCATCAGCGCATCAATTTGGGCAGGCACACAGATTGATGAAATTTACGGAAGAAGAGCAGCCTTAGACCTCACCATAAATTACGGAATTTATTTTAAGAAATTTGGCTTCTTGTATCCGCAAGTAAATTATAGCGGTTTCATCAGAAACAAAAAAGGAGAGCAGATGCTGACAAAAATCAGCATGGATTATGTTTCCAAAAAAGTGCCATTTGCAAAGCATATGTATTTCCGGCAAATATTGAAAGGCGGCACCGATTTAGGTTTTTATATTCCGGAAGAACGTTATTTTAACATCAATGAATTCAACGGTATCCGTGGATTTTATTCACCTTCTTTAAAAGGTTCAAAAAGTGTAACACTAAGCCTGGAAAGCGATTTATTTTTAGATAAACTGGTTGCACTCAGCAAAGGAATGATTTATGCGTTTTGCGATATGGGCTGGCTGAGTGAGAACGGAAAAAAGCTTATTGTTGAAAGCCGGTTTCAATATGGCATCGGCACCGGCATTCGCATCAGAAGTGTGGATTTAGGATTGCCGTATCTTGATTTTCAATTTAGTTTTTATCCGAAAGGAAAAGATTTCGGCGCACAATTATTTCAGTTCAAACTCTACGAACAGAATATAAATGCGGTTTCACAAAACAATATGTTTACAGAATAAAATTTACCATTCGCAACTGCACTGGTTTTCCGAGCTGTAATCTTGCGCAAAATTAATCCTGGATTTTCGTTGCTTGTCGTAATAATAAAAGTACATAACTTTTGGACCTTTCAACGAAAGAAAATACTTACCTGTCGTTTTTCCGTTTTTTATTTCATTAAATGAATATTCTATTTGAGGAACTTCACCTTCTATTTTTTCAATGGTTTTCTCTACACTGAAGCTGAGCAAAAAACCATCTTTTTGCCCTTTATATTGTACAAAACCATTGGCCCAATCTTTGTCTATTACATTGAAAGATAATTGAATCGGATCTTCTGCATAAGCAGAATCTGTTGACTTAAAACAAAGATGTAGTTTTTGAGAAAATGCGTTATTGGCAACAACAAACAGCATTAAAAAAATAAAGTTTTTCATCTGATTATTTCTTTTTCACTTTTTTACCTTTGGTCATCTTCTCATACATTTCATGTATCATACCATCACCTAAACCAACTTTTGGAACGTGTAATGTTTCGATGTTTAGTCGTTTCATGATATGCATAAAAATCTGCGCTGCAGGAACAATCACATCGGCTCTGTCGGGTCGGAAACCATATTTCAAAATACGTTCGTCTAATGTCATTCCGTTTAACGCATCAAATGTTTTTTGCAAATCACTAAAGTACACTTCCTGTTCTTTGCGTTTCACAAAATGCTTTTGAATGGTATTGATATTTCCGCCGGAACCGATGCCTAACAACGGCGTATATTTTCCTTTAAAATGATCTACCCAAACGTCGAGTTCTTTCCAGTGTTTTTCTTTTACTTT
>DAOORG010000190.1:0-5227 GCA_035389165.1 Chitinophagales bacterium | reverse complement strand
TTGCTTACATTTTGCAAGGCTGCACAGGCACAGGAAGTCTTAAAACTTAAAGACGGCATGACTCAGCAGAAAACGGATATTTCGAAATTATCCTGGATGGTTGGTCGCTGGAAAGGCACTGCTTTTGGTGGTGACTGCGATGAACTCTGGATGCCTGCCGCCGACAACAGCATGCAAGGCATTTGCAGAATTTATGACAAAGGGAAATTGCAGTTTACCGAATACATGAATATCATTCAGGAAAGCGACAGCACGCTGTCCGTAAAGCTGAAGCATTTCAGTGCAGACCTCAGCGGCTGGGAAGAAAAAGCGGAATGGACTACCTTTAAGTTGATAAAAACAGAAAATCAAACGGCCTATTTCAGCGGACTCACTTATCAACGCACTAAAAATAAATTAGTCATAAAACTGAGCATGCACGACAAAGAAAAAGAATGGACCGAAGAAATGGTATTTTATAAAAAGAAACTATAACCACGAATATGCAAGACAAAAAAACCAGCGCTATGCTTCAGCAACAAGCTAAGCAAACCTTTAACGAAGCCTGGAAATATCTGGATAAAAAGAAGCTGACTAAAAAGGAAAAAATCAGCTTATTAAATCTGGTGCATACATCTTTTTATTTATGGCAGCAAGTGCCTGCACATACGAGCACACACACGTCAATTAGTTTATGGCAAATCTCCAAAGCCTATGCACATATTGGTGATGGTGCCAATGCTTTGTTGTTTGCAGAAGAAAATATTCAGCTTTGTAAAACCGAAAAACCCGATGGTTTTTATACTGCTTATGCGTATGAATCTGCTGCACGTGCACATATCGTTTCCGGCAATAAAACAAAAGCGGCTGTGCAAATCAAACATGCATTAAAAGCCATTCAGACAACAAAAGAAAAAGAACTTCAGCATTTTTTTAAAGACATAGAAGCACTGAAAAAATTATCAGTCATCTAATCTTCCAACGACTTCATACTGCACGCCTTCTTTTGTTACTAAAGGTTTGTACAAGATATCATCAAACTCATAATAGGTTTCTCCGTCGATTGTAACTACTTCCACATCGTTTTCCGGCAGCTCTGGAACCACAGTATCTACTGCAGGTTCCACCACTTCGTATTCATTATTCACCTGACGATAATAAACGCCTCTGTAATAATAATGCGGCAACGTATTAATGTAAACCGTGCGATATCCTACCGGCAAAAATCCGATTCGAAAACCAAACGGCGGCGCAATAGTTCTGTATATTCCGTTGTGGTAATGATAGTAATAGCCACCGTGACAATAGTAATTTCTTTTGCCATAAAAAACCTGCGTGTATCCAACCGGTAATACCTTTACCGTATGAACTACTCTTGGCTTCACCACTACTACTTTGTTGCGCGGATACCTGTTTGCGGAAACTATTCTAGTAGTATTGTTTGGTTTATTCACCTTTACGGTAGTCGACTTGTAGGTCTTGTTTGTTTTGGGCGATTTATACGTTTTGGTGGTTTTAGTAACCGTGGCTTTTTGTCCTTTTCCTTTGTGTTGTTGAGCATTTGCGTGATTACACAGGAAAAAGACTGCGCATCCGATAATTAAGGCTGATTGTATTTTATTTAATCTCATCTCGACTATTTTAATTACCTGTTAGACTGCAATAAACAGCATTGGTTTAATATCAGTCGATAAATACTGCGTACATGTTAATATTTTTCAAACCAGTCGAATTTTTCTTTAATGATGTTGGATTTTTCTTTGCGAACATAATTCAAAAATGCCTGTGCCACAGGTGACAACTTTTTCTCTTTTAACCAAATCAGATTCCAGACAGATTTTATAGGAAATCCTTTTACCGGAATGATGCGCAAAGAGCCATCATTTAATTCATTTTTAATTCCGATGAGCGGCATGATGGAATAACCCAACCCGGCAATCACCGCTTGTTTTACCGCTTCATTAGAAGTCAATTCCATTTTCTTATGTACCGGTAATTTATTTTTCTCAATAAATCGTTCCATAACATACCTGGTTCCCGATCCTTTTTCTCTGTAAATCAGGGAAATTGTATCGAAAATCTTTTTATCGTATTCCTTTCTGGAAAATTTTATCTCCTGATTGCCTATTACAAATAATTTATTTTGCATAAGCTCTATTTTATCCAGTTTCATATTGGAAGGCAACACGGATACCAGCGAAAAATCCACTTCATTTTTTTCAATGCTTTCTATCACTTTCGCCTTATTGGTAACATCCAGCAACAATTCTATACCAGTATGTTGTTTTAAAAAATCCACTAAAAAATAAGGCATCACATATTTACCTGTTGACACTACGGATATTTTTAATTTTCCGGTCAGTTTTCCTTTATAAGCTTCCGTTTTAGATGCAATGGTATTCACTTCTTCCAAAATTTTTTCTGCCGCATCTGCTATTTCTCTTCCGAAATCAGTTATATACAACCTTCTTCCAATAACTTCTGTCAATGGAATTTCAAACTGATCCTGAAAATTTTTCAATTGTATAGAAACCGCCGGTTGCGTTAAATGCAATTCTTCAGAAGCTTTGGTTATGCTTTCCGTTTGCACCACTTTTAAGAAGATGCGCAATTGATTCAAGGTATAATTCATAAATTTTTTTTATGCTAATCATTACAAAGTTAAAATATTATTTATGAACTACAATACTCAACTTTGCATTATTAAAAACAAAAAGAATTTTATGACAAGAATTACAATAGCAAAAGGTGATGGAATTGGTCCGGAAATTATTGATGCCACGCTGGATATTTTAAAGGCAGCAGGCGCACAACTGGAAATTGACGAAATAGAAGTTGGTGAAAAAGTATATCTGGTAGGAAATCCTGCCGGTATTGAAAGTACGTCATGGGATGTTATCAGAAAAAACAAGGTGTTTTTAAAAGCACCTATTACCACTCCGCAAGGCAAGGGTTACAAAAGCCTCAATGTAACCACTCGAAAATTTCTGGGTTTGTACGCCAATGTTCGTCCGTGTATTAGTTTTCATCCGTATATAGCCACCAAGCATCCAAAAATGGATCTTGTCATTATTCGTGAAAACGAGGAAGATCTGTATGCAGGCATAGAGCATCAACATACCAACGAAGTGGTGCAGTGCCTGAAACTCATCAGCCGACCCGGCTGCGAAAAGATAGTACGTTATGCGTTTGAATATGCAAAAGCATATCGCAGAAAAAAAGTTACCTGTTTTACTAAAGACAATATCATGAAACAAACAGATGGCTTATTTCACAAGGTATTTGATGAGATTGGACAGGAATATCCAGAGATAGAAAAAGAGCATTGGATAGTGGATATCGGAGCAGCAAAACTGGCGGACACACCGGAAGACTTCGATGTAATTGTGATGCCAAATTTATATGGTGATATACTTTCTGATGTGGCTGCACAAATTGCCGGTTCTGTAGGACTTGCCGGTTCTTCGAACATAGGTGAAGAATGTGCCATGTTTGAGGCCATACATGGTTCTGCTCCTCGAATAGCCAATCAGAATAAGGCAAATCCTTCGGGATTGCTGCATGGAGCAATTTTGATGCTGAATCATATCGGTCAGTCGGAAATAGCTGAGAAAGTTCACAACGCCTGGTTAAAAACAATAGAAGATGGCATACATACATACGATATTTTTTCAGAAGGCACCAGCAAACAAGTAGTAGGCACTAAAGAATTTGCAGAAGCAATTATTGCCAATCTGGATAAAAAGCCGGTGTTGTTACAGCCGGTAACATATTCCAACAATACGGTATTGCATCTGCCAAAATATAAACGCAAACCTGGTGCAAAAAAAGAGTTAACCGGTGTAGATGTATTCGTACAATGGAATGGCACGGAACCTAATGAGCTTGCTAATCAACTCAAAAAAATTGAAGCAGAAAATGCTGTGCTTAAAATGATCACCAATCGCGGCATTAAAGTATGGCCGGACGGGTTTAGTGAAACTTTTTGTACAGACCACTGGAGATGCCGTTTTATGCCTAAGGAAGGAAACCTTTTTCCGAAAACTACCATCATAAAATTATTACAGAATGCTGAAGAGAGTGGTTTAGACACGATAAAAACGGAAAACCTTTATTTGTTTGACGGCGAAGCTGGCTTTGCGCTAGGACACGGACAATAATCTTAAAAAACAACAATATGAGTAACATATCCAGATTAATTCAAAGTATCATCTCCTATTCAATTATGATTGGATGCATCGTATTTCCGGGCACGGAAGAAGATATTATCATCAGTCAGCTATATAGTGCACTTAGTATTTTTATCGGCTTAAACATTATCAGAATTTCACAAAACAATTAAAATTACACCTATGGAATCAGTACAAACATTAAACCTCATTTCAGGCACGTTTGCTCCAAATGAAGCAAAAGAGATTTTATTGGAAATGATAAAATCAAAAATCAATTTTCATAATTTAAGAAACTTCAGTTCTGAAATTCGTTATAACAGACCTGATCTGCAATCAAAAAGAAGAATTGAAGAACTGACAGAAGCTAAAGAAATCTTACTGGATATGATTAGCGATGCAAAACGAGATTCTAAGAAAATAAAAATTGAAGCTGAATTGTTAGTTACTTTTGAAGAGGAATAAAAAACAAGTTGCAGTTAGAAAGTACGCTGTTATTTTATATTCATTAACAACGGCAAGAAGAAATAACAAGCTAAGCTGATAAACAGGATACTAATTATATTCATTACAAATCCTGTTTTCAGCATGTCTTTCAGTGCAATGTGTCCGCTGGAAAAAGCAATGGCATTGGGTGGCGTTCCCATTGGCAACATACCTGCACAACTAGCTCCAAGGCACATCGGTATACCCAGCAGCAACGGATGAATATTTAAGGAAACGGCTAAGGCTGTGACTACCGGTGCAAAAATTATTACCTGCGCTACATTGCTCATCACTTCGCTGATGAAAATGGAAAGTGTCGTAATTAACAGAATTAATAAGAACAAATTATCAGGTGCAATTTGTGCCAGCACTTTTCCCAATAGCTGAATCAAACCGGCTTCTTCGAGTCCTTTTGCCAGGGCAAGTCCGCCGCCAAATAAAATCAAAATTCCCCAAGCCATTCTTTTGGTATCGTTCCAATCTAAAATGGGCAAATAAACAGAATTTTCTGCTTCGTCTTTTTTTATGGAAGATGGAATTGCAAATAACAGTACCGCTCCGATTAGCGCAATCATGGCATCATCTAATTTTAA
>DAOORG010000189.1:2029-5228 GCA_035389165.1 Chitinophagales bacterium | reverse complement strand
ATCAACACCAAAAACATTCAAATCATCCGAGATAAATTCGGCGTGCCGCATATTTACGGAAAGACAGATGAAGAAGTCGCCTACGGATTAGCATGGGCAACTTGTGAAGATGATATCAAATCGATGCGTGAAAACTTACTGACGGCACGTGGCAGACTTTCTGAAATAAAAGGTAAAGATGGTGCCATTATGGACTTCCTGTGCGCTTTTATTGGTGCAAGAGAAAGCGTAGATAAATTATATGATAAAAGTTTTTCTCCAAAATTTAAAAGTATTTTAAGTGCTTATGTGCTTGCCTGTAATAAATACATCAAAACACATCCTGAAGAATGTGAAATGGATGACTTATTACCAATCACAGAAAAAGATATGATTGTTGGGTATACGGTTGGCCTGGCTTTAATGACAAATGTTCCGTTTTCCATTATGAAAATTTCTGACGGCACCATCGGCACTGCCACTTTAAATGCACCTAAAGGCAGTAATGGGTTTGCGCTGAACGGCAATAAAACGGCAGACGGTAACACCTATCTCGGCATCAATTCGCATCAGCCGCTGGAAGGTCCATATTCCTGGTATGAAGCGCATTTACATTCGGATGAAGGCTGGGATATTTTAGGCGGCACGTTTCCGGGTGGCGTTACTATATTTCATGGTGCCAATAAACACTTAGGCTGGGCTCACACCGTAAGTATGGCAGACCACGATGATGTGTATCAATTAAAAATGCATCCGTCAGAAAAACTGAAATATGAATATGATGGAAAATGGTTGGAATTGAAAGAGAAAAAAGTTAGAATGTGGGTGAAAATCTGGTGGATCATTAAAATTCCGGTGACTAAAAAATTTTATGAAAGTGTATATGGACCGGTAATGGAAAAAGACGGTAATTATTTTGCGCTTCGATTTCCTTCTGCTTTTGATATTCGCGGTGCGGAACAATGGTACCACATGAATAAAGCAAGCAACTTTGAAGAATTTCAAACAGCTTTAAAGGAAATGGCATTACCGGGCATGAATATCATTTATGCAGATAAAGACAATAACATCATGTATCTCGACAACGGACATTTTCCTCGAAGAGCCAAAGGATATGACTGGTGGCATGTGCTGCCAGGCAACACTTCAGCAACGAATTGGAAAGCCAATGATTATTATCCTTACGACACCTTACTGAAAGTTATCAATCCGAAATGCGGTTATGTATTCAACAATAATAATACACCATTTAATTGCACCGCAAAAGAAGATAATCCTGACAGGAATACACATCCGCTAAAAGACTATTATTTCGCTTACGATGACAACCGCTCTTTACGCACCAGCTATCTTTTTGCCAACAGCGGAAAATTGACTTATGATGATTTTAAAAAAATAAAATACGATCAGTCATTTATGAATCCGGCTTTTAATTATGCTATGATAAACATAGAAGATGTGCTGCATCTCGATACTAAAAAATATCCGCAGATTAAAGAAAGTATAGAGATGTTGAATAGATGGAACAGAAGCGCTGATGTCAATAGTAAGCAAGCTGCGATGGTAGCGCTGATTACACGTTCGGTAATTGACAAGCTTGTGGAAGAAGGTCATTTTCCGGCAGTGCGCACCAGAATAAAAGAATGGTATTTAGTAAAATGTGTAGAAGATGCACAAGCTCATTTGAAAAAACATTTCGGAACGATAGAAGTGCCTTTAGGTGATTTGCAAAAGCTTGTACGTGGTAAAAAAGAACTACCAATTGGCGGCATTCCGGATGTGATTGCCACCATGTGGATTTCTAAACATAAGAACGGCACATTTAAAGCGGAAGTAGGTGAAACGTATATTGAACTGGTGCAATTCACTAAAGATGGTCCGATTATCGAAACCATCTCACCGTATGGTACAAGCAATGTGGAAGGCAATAAGCATTATGATGACCAGATGGAATTATTTGTACAACAGAAATGCAAAAAAATGAGCATGAACTATGAAGAAATTATGAGAGATAAAGAACGTGTTTACAGTCCGAATTAATGACAGAATTATAGAATTGTAGAATAATTGATTTATAGAATGAAAAAAATAGCAATACAACTCGGTCGTGTGCAGGAAACATTGTTGTTGCCTTTGGTATCGCGTGCTAAAGAAACGGAATATAAAAAACCATTGCTGAATGATACCAAAGCAGTAGAATTATTTAATCAGTTAGATGTTGACCGAAAAAAACTGCTGCGCAATATTACAGAAATTGGTGTGCATGGCTTATGTTATCGTGCGTATAAAATGGATGAAGCGATAAAAGCATTTTTGCAACAACATCCAAACGGAAAAATATTAGACATCGGTGCAGGTTTAGATACTACCTATTATAGATGTGATAACGGTAAAGCTTTATGGTATGATTTAGATTTGCCGGATTCAATTGCACTGAGAAAACAACTGTTACCAGAACCAAACAATCGTGTTCGCTATATTGCAAAGTCTATGCTGGATTATTCGTGGATAGATGATATCGGCGACATCAGCAATGGTTTATTTATCACCGTTCCCGGTGTTTTACCTTATTTTAAAGAGGCAGATGTAAAAGCATTTCTCACCACTATTGCACACCGATTAAAAGGTGCGGAAATCATGTTTGATGTGATTTCTCAGTTCGGAAAATTCTTTGTGGACATGCGTATCAAAAGTGCCGGCATGAAAGAAGCACATCTGGAATGGGGAATTCTGGATCCTAAAACAGTGACAGACTGGAGCCAACATATTGAGTTGGTAAGAGCCATAAAATTTTTCGAAGATGTTCCGAAATCTAACCAGCGATTATCTACGAAAGTTGCCATGCGATTTAACAAAGCATTTGACATGACACAACTATTTCATTTACGATTTGTGTAAGTATCTATTTCAAACAATTTAAATTTGAGACACTAAGTACTTATTCAAATTTTGTCATTTATTTGTTTTCTTTCTTAGCCGCTTTTGCATCTCGTCTGGGTTGAACTTTAGCCGCACGTCTTTTATCCCAGTTTTGTGTAAAATTCATACGAACACCTACATTAAAATATAAGGTAGAAGCATTATATTTTATGCCTGGTTCTTCCATAGGTTTATTAATATCAATCTCTTTTAAGGTTAATCCTGTAGAGTATCTGAGTGTATTCGATTCTTCTGTAATTTCTTTTTTGTAAACAAATCGTTTTAAAAATTCAGGTGCTTC
>DAOORG010000189.1:0-1929 GCA_035389165.1 Chitinophagales bacterium | reverse complement strand
CGTTTGTTATTATCCCAATGCATAACTAAATGCGGATTGATATATATGGCAGGCATAATTTTAGTAAATTCTTCAGCATAGTAAGATGCTTTTCTGCCTCCACCTAAATCAATATCTGTATTAATTCTTGCACTTAACTGATTTGGGTGCAATGCAATAGTATGCAGTATGTCAATCCCTATAAATTTATTAAACATGTGTCCCCAACCTAAGCTGCCTTGCCATCCACCACCTAAAGTTCCATAAATTGGCTTAACACTTAAACTGCTAGGTGTTTGAAACCAGTCTTTATTACCAATCTCTTTAAATGAAAATTTGTTAGTACTTAAAAATGGAATTCCATAACCTGCTGTGCCATAAATAAACCAGCCTTTACCTTCCGGTCTGGATACATTTTTTCTGATTTTCAGATTTTCACTATTTGCATTCATTTCGCTTTGAGCACTGCAAATACTTACCAGACAAATAATTGTCAGGGTGAATAATAGATTCCTTACCAACATACTTATTATTTAAATTTTACATCAATCTAAGTATAACGGGTATCTAACCCACAGAATCACTCTCTAAAAATCTGGAAAATTGAGCCGTTAATTTTAAGTAATTTCTAAAATCACCAAACTCAATCTATTATTTTGCGTTCGAACGTTTTTTATTAATCAAGTCAAAATCAATTCTCAGACCTGCATTAAAGTAAAGTGTGGACGCATTGAATTTCTGTCCAGGCTCATCCTTTGGTTTGTTTACATCAATCGTTGGTAATCCTGTTTGTCCTGTTAATCCTCTGACAACTGCACCTATACCGTCTTCTGTAAATAAACTTTTTGTGTTATAACGTGCTGTGTTTGATTCGTTCGTAATTTCTTTTCTATACACGTAGTGTTTGAGGAATTCCGGTGCTTCATCCACATTTGCGACGTTTGTTGGGATTGCCAATAAACCTTCCGGTGCGTCTAATTTTATACCTAATACATTGATTTTAGAAGTCTGTTTAAACTCATCGAAGATGGTTTCTTTCAGTGTAATCGTATACGCTTGAACTCTGATTTCGGAGAAGAACGTTACGCGTTTGCTTACTTTAACATCAAATCCTATGGATGCACTTACGCCAACTGTTGGATTATAAGATGTATGTGCTTTTCCAACTATTTCAATTTCCAACCCAAATAATCCCGGAATACTAATTGGCAAAATAGGCAAACCACCTAATGTTTCGATGATGCGGCCCTGCTTATCCAGGATATAAGCTCTGGTGGTAGTTTTACCGAAAATAGGCAATACCAAACCAACTTTACCGGTTACACCAAAACGTTTTCCATTATCCCAGCGCATAATTAAATGCGGTGACACATAAATACCAAATGTTCCCGTTTTTTGAGTAGCATAATAATTATCTAAATCAATACGTGCGTCTAACTGTTCAGGATGCCAGGCAATGGTATGCGTAACATCAATGCCGATGTGCTTGTTGAACATATGTCCCCAACCAACATTCATTGCAAAACCACCACCATTTGTTCCAAACAAAGGTTTTACACTCAAATCACCGCCTTTCTGATACCAATCCTTATCTCCTATTTCTTTTAATGGCGAACGTTTGTTAGTAGCCAAAAATGGAATACCGTATCCACCACTTACTGTGATATACCAATCTTTACCTAAAGGTCTGATGACATTTTTTCTGATACGTAATTTTAAAGGTTCTTTGGTAGTTGAAGTAGTGTTATCTGCTGACATCGTTTCCTGTGCAAAAATGCTTAGCGAAGAAATTGCAAGTAAACCGGTAATCAAAAATCTTTTCATGATTGTGCTTTTTAATGTTGTTTCTATTAGATAAAATCCATTTTACTTTTTCATATAAAATTGGATTTTTGAATATAGTGTGTTAATGATGCCGTAATATTACAAAAATCTGAGATAAATAAAAAA
>DAOORG010000188.1:0-5245 GCA_035389165.1 Chitinophagales bacterium | reverse complement strand
CACTCATACATCAGATACCGCTACTACTTTGCGCGTTGGTATAAAAGTAAAAAGCAACAATCGCGCGGATATTATATGGAGTGGATTTGATATCAGTAATATTAGTTTTGATAATTTCAGGCTGGAGAAAATTATAGGATCTGACACAACATTCGTTGGAAATTTCAACCGATCAGAAACAACCTTTTTAGAAACTGCCTTATTTGATTATGGTGCTGATTCGCTGAGTGCGGTTTGCTACCGTGTTACTGCATTTTTTGAAAATAATAATGATGTTGCGCCAAGAGAAACACTGGCCAGCCATTCTAATATTGTGTGTGTGCAGCCGGAACCTAAAGCGTTTGTGCCGCAAGCGTTTGTACCTACCGGACACAATAAAACATTTAAGCCATTTTTATTATATGCCAAACCAGACAACTACGACTTTAAAATCTTTGACCGCTGGTATCATCTAATTTTCTCCACCAATGATATCAATGGCAGTTGGGATGGCAATTACAACGGTGCGCCTGCGCCTTTGGATGGATATATCTATGTGATCAAGTACAAAGGGAAAGATGATAATGACTATACGCAAACGGGAACTATCATGTTGCTGAAATAATCCTGCTTTAAATTCTGACACATATTAAATAAAATCTTCATATTTTTCTTGGATTTCGACACAGAACTGCGTAATTTCAAAACTTCTTGAGATTATACTAAACTATAGATGAAATACATAAAACGTATTTTTCATTATTATTTTCATGACCCAACTTACATTGCACCCTTTAACAAACGTGCTGTAATTATTGGTGTAGCGTTGCTTTTGCTGGCAGGCATCAGAATCTATTATAATCTTTATGATTACATGGATATTGTGTACGGTGACGAAGTCATCTACATGAAAACAGGTTTAACTATTACACAAGATTTTAACAGAGACTGGGGTCCGTTGTATTGCATCTGGTATAAATTTTTATCCTTATTTATTCACGACACCATTACACTTTATTATTTCAACTTTGCTTTCGTAGCGATTCTTGCTACGGTTTTGATTTATATTGCATTTCTTGCCATGGATATTCATCCGTTGGTGGCTTTTTATTTTGCCCTTTGTTTTATTTGCTCAAAAGCGGTAGTTCCGATGTGGCCGAGAATCAGCTTATTTACCATTTGTATTTTAATGACAGGCATTATTATTGTAAGCCGGTTAAAAACATTTTATATGCGATTGCTGGTGTTGTGTCTTGTTTTGTTGCTGTCAAGCTATGCCAGACCAGAGCTCTATCTTTCATTTATAATTTCTATCATCATCTTTGTTTCTTATTTTTTCATAGAAAAAATTTACAGGAATAAATATGGCTGGTATCAGTTTGCCGTATTGGCTTTATCTATTTTGCTGTTGCATGTTATTTTTCAGTTCCCATCCAATTCATACAATGGTTATCCGAGAAATATTGCTGCATTTTATCAGCATTATATGGTCAACATGTTTTATCTGAATAAAGCGACCGAATATGACTGGATTTACTGGAAAGACGCTCACAAAGCTATATTTGCTGATAACCCTAATTTTTTCGGCATCATTCTGCATTATCCAAAAGAGTTCTTTACGCATGTTTTGTTGAATTGCAAGAATTATCTAATTGAGATTTTTGCCAAAAACATCTGTGTTATTTTCCCATACTTTTCCGGCATGAATAAGCTATATATTGGTGGTTCTTTTATGGTTTTTATTTCCTCCATATTGTTACTGCTAAACAGAACCATCCGTAAAGAATTTTATAACTTGTTAAAAACACATGTATTCTATCTGGTGATGCTGATCATCTGGGGCATTCCTACCGTTATTTCGTCTATCGTTATATTTCCGAGAGAGCACTATATTATGTTGAATTACTTTCTGTTTATCATTCCATTGTGTTTACTACTCAGTTTGATTGCCAACCGAATTCCGCCTTTTAGCAAACTACGCTTTATGGTTGGACTGGCAATTATTTTTATTCCATTTTTATCTTCTTCAGAAAATTATCATTTTTTCCTGACAGACCATGATAAAAACAATATGTGTTCCAGAAAGGCGCTGCTACACATCAAAAACAAGCATTTAGACCAGCGTATTCAGTATACTTTTTTTGCAGATATACACTATTTTGTCGGATTTCTTCCTGATAATTTTAAAGAAATAAATACTATTTTCGACAAAACAAAAGATGTTTCTTTTGCCACCATTCTCGAATACCATAAACCTGATTTTATTCTGGTAAATAATTGCATTAACTACAGTCCGAGTCTCATTAAGGATACTGTATGGCAGGAATTTATAAAGAATCCTTATCCTTATGGTTATCGATATGAATTTGTAAAAGACTGTCCGTATTATTTTCTCGTAAGAAACAACATTGATGATAAAAAATGAGTTTAAACACCTGGATGCCTTGCGCGGTATCATGGCGATGTATGTTACGCTGGTGCATTTTTTTATCCTTTATTCACTCAACAAGCATAATGAGTTAGTATTTACGAATCTTAGTTACCTTTCAGTAGTTCAGTTTGGTCAGGTATTAATGACCGTTTTTTTTGTGCTGAGTGGTTTCCTTATCACTTATATTTTACTGATTGAAAAAGAAAAATCAGGAACGATAAATTTCAAACGTTTTTATCTTCGCCGTGCATTCCGGATTTTACCGATGTATTATTTAGCTGTTGGCGGCATGTATCTGTTATACAAGAAAGCTTGTATCAGTCCGGATATGATTACTACACCCTTGTGTTCAGAACTCCGTCAGCGCACTTTCTATTATGTTTTTATGGTGCCTAACTGGGCACATGCCATCGATAAAACACTGCCACATATTTCAAATTACTGGTCAATCGGAGCAGAAGAACAGTTTTATATTCTTTGGCCTATTGTTCTCTATTTTACCATTCAATTTATCCGTACTTTCTTTGGCATCTATCTGTTTTATTCCTTATTGCTTATTGGAATGGTGATTGTCGGAAATCTTTATTTTCCCGACCATGTTCTCTTTACCAATATTGCGAAATTAATGGACTACACTCGTTTTGGTGCTTTTGCTTTTGGCGGATTGATCGCTTACTATTTATTATATCATGAAAAACCGGCGAATCTGCACATTCATACCATCTTTATCCGAAAATCCACGCAAATAATTTGTCTTCTTTTGCCATTGATCGTCAATATTATTCCAAATGAACACGTATTGTTTTTGAAACACATCGTTGTAATTCCTTGTTGTGGAATAATCATTTACAATCTGGCATTTGATAAGAATTCCATTTTAAAACTCGATAATAAAATCCTCAATTATCTAGGCAAGACTACCTACAGTTTATATATACTCAATCAGATTGTAATTGATTTTATGATAAAGATTTGCTTTGCAGCGCATTTTAAAAATCCGGTAAAAATCGGAATGCTTACTATAACCGTTTTGATTGTGCTATCCATCATCAGCTATGAACTGATAGAGAAACCGTTTATGAAATTGCGCAGAATTTTCGGCTGATTTTATTGCAGTATTATCTTTCCAGTTGCTACTTCTGTGTTACCGTCTAACAATTTATAAATATACAAACCTGCATTGAGTTGATTTCTATAAATAATTATCTGATTTTTAGTGACTGACTCAACAATATCTAATAACTTACCATTAATATCCATTAATAATAACCTTGGATTCTTTAGTTCAGCATTATTAATTATCAATGTTGCTTTGTCTCTAAATGGATTCGGAAAAACCAATAATTCTACATTTTTATATGCTTCATTTATTGTTGAACTAATTAAATCTATGCGTAAGTAATTTTCTCCAATGGTATGAAAAACAGTATTGGTAACAATTGCGGGATTGTAATCAAAATAAATAGAAGCATTATTGTTTATTACTGTTCCAAGTGTATTGTTGTTTTTTTGTTGGATATGAAATTGCACAAATCCGTTTGATGCAATGGTATTTGTTGTGCTATCCACCAACTTAATATTATTAAATAAAAACTGAATGACATTGGTGTCTCTTCTTATCATATTACAAAGATGGCTGGTGGCAGATAGTTGTATAGAATTAATATCTAAATATGGCGAAATAGTATCGAGAATAGAAACCGTAAATGCAGTATCTGTTCCTGTATTTTGAAAACGAATGGTATAATCTAATGGAATATTCTTATCAATAAAATGTTCGGCACTAACACCTGTTGGTTTTGCAGCTTTATCATTTGGATCATAGCTTCCACGATTTTGCTGACAATCAATTGCTCTGTAAGGCTCTCCATCAAACAATGGAAATTGAGAAATGATGCCTGTGGTAAAAGTATCAGTAGTATTTGCTCTGCAACCTTCAATAAATGCTGCTACTTTCGGGTCGCCTAAAAATGACGGGAAATTTGCTGGTTGTTCAGCTTCTATTCTATAGGTAGCACCACTTTGCAATGGAACATCAACAATCAACTCATTTCCACTTGGTAAATTATAATTTTGAATAGACCGCAATACTTGATCTTGAATGACAATATATTTTCTATCGCTTTGCATGTTGCCGCCAATATTTTTTAATTTAAACTCTACTTTGTTTGTTTTGCACGTTGCAGTAGCTCTTATAATTGCACCATTGTATGGAACTGGCGAACACACTGTGTCAGGAAAAATATGCGCTTCTGTGCAATGTGTTTGACCTAAAATGGTTGAATCGCAATTAACCGTTGCTGTAAATGAAAACGAACCACATTTTCCTGTTTCTACATTGCCAACAAAAAAGCGAAATACATTGTTTCCTAAGTTGGTAAATGCTTGTGCTGATGTATTAAAATCTAAATAAGGGTCTAATGTAACATCAATATATGCGTTGGTTGCATTTACGGTTCCATTGTTGCAATAATTTACATAATAAGTGTTTTCAAAACAACGGCGAAGCATTGGTGCCGTTAAAGAAACCGTGAGATTGGTGCATGAAATTATTGGCGTTAAACCAATATCTATTGTTGCAGAATCGCCATCGTTTAATTGAATAGTTGAAGGTATTGAACAATTTTGTAATTTCCACAAAGGATAACTTGGATTTGGTAATAGCTGCAATTGATAATTTCCAGAATCTAAGTACATTTCATAGTAGCCGAGTGTATCTGTTGATGTATAAAAAGAATCTGATGAATTGATAGCACGCAACGCATAATTACGCAGAAGTGCATCTGAATTTTCTGTTGTACAATTATTGTTTTTATCGCCAAAGATGGTTCCTGA
>DAOORG010000187.1:0-5309 GCA_035389165.1 Chitinophagales bacterium | reverse complement strand
GTTTATTCACGATTCGTGGAAAATATGTTTATTTTTTAAAGTGTAAATAGTTTATTATTATGATGTTAAAGCAGATCTCCTAAAATTGGTAGATTGCAATTTCCATAAATTGAAGTAAATAAGAAGCATATTTCTATGCATAGATTATTACTGTTTTTAGCATTTTTTCTAACTATTGGCTTTGCTTCAAATGCCCAGAATTGCTCTGTAAATGCTGGAATAAGTTCAGTAATTTGTAAGAAAGATTCGATGGTGCTTTTTGGTGCCAGATCTGGTTTAATTGGAAATGGTACCGTTTCAACCTGGTATCAGATTTCTGGACCATCAGTTTTAATCAATTCACCTAACAGCCTTGTAACAAGTGTAAGCGGGTATGATGCCGGGTTGTATAAATTTCGTGTAAGTTTGAAATGTAAAGACGGATTGTTCGCAGAAGATTCCATAGCTGTTACAGTGCTGCCTTTAACCATAGCAAATGCCGGCAGAGACACATTTTTTTGCCCAACCGTAATTTCTAATTTATCAGCGAATGCACCACAGGTAAATGAAACTGGTGTTTGGTCAATTGTTAGTTCTAATTTAGCCGGAATATCTATCATCACTCCGTCAAATCCGACTTCATCGATTTCTTTTAACCCTAACGTTTCAGGAAGTACCATCTTAAGATGGACGTTAACCAATGTAAATGGTTGTGTTTCTTATGATGAAGTAGTTATAACAAACAGCGGTGGAGTTCCTTTGGTAGATGCAGGTGACGATCAGGTGTTGGGAAATTGCTTTTCTAACACAACCTGCACCAATTTAACGGCAACAAATGGTGGTGTAGGATTAGGCGGACAAATTGGTACATGGTCTTTTGTTTCAGGTCCCAGTTTGCCAACTTTAACACCATTGGTAAGCCCGACAACTAAAGTTTGTAATTTGATTCAAGGTACTTATATCTTTAGATATACCGTTTCAGGACCTTGTGCAACAGGATTCGATGAAGTTGCTGTAATCGTGCCACCACCTACACAGGATATTACACCTGCAAATTCCAATGCATTTAATTCCAGTACAAAATTTTGTGGTATTCTGAATACTTTTTCAATGAACGGGAACAGTCCAACTTACACCGGTGAAACCGTTTTATGGACGCAAACTTCAGGTAATCCCGTCACAATAACTAATCCTACAAGTCCATCTGCAACCGTTTCTGGTGCTAGTGAATATGGCACTTATTGTTTTAACTACAGTATAATTAACTCAGCATCCAGATGTGTAACAAACAGTGCAGTCTGTTATACTTTTTATGAAGCCGGAACATTAAATGCAGGTTCTAATCAGATATTGCCTTGCAATGTAACTACAGCAACGATTCCAACAGTAACCACAGGTGAAGGTGTGCTAAATTACCGAATCATTAGTGGACCATCCGGAGCTTACAATTCATATCCGGTAAATTTTAGAAGTTCAAATACGATAACAGGAATGATAATTCCAGGCACCTACAGAGTTGAAGTAAATTATGCTTTTGGAACCGGTTGTTCGCCTATTAATAATTTTGTTGATATTACCGTTTCAAGAACACCTACAGGTTCAAATGCCGGTACTGATCAGAATTTTGCCTGCGTCTCTTCTACAACTCAGCTAGCTGGAAATAATCCTGCTTTAACTGGTCTTGGAAACGGAAGATGGAGCCAGATTTCCGGCCCTACTACATCCACTTTAGTGACACCAACAAATTACATTTGTAATGTGAGAGGGACAATTCCAGGTGCGTATGTTTACCGATGGACAATTTCAGGTGGAAACAGATGTCCTGATAACTTTGATGATATTAAAGTCATTATACCGGATACTTCCGTCACAAAAGCAAATGCCGGTGCAGACAATGTTATTTGTCCAAATGCAACGTATAATTTACGAGGTAATACAGTAAGAGCTGATGAAACGGTTTTATGGACTTCTATTCCAACGGGTATTACGTTTTTTCCTTCCAATAATGTTAATTCACCAACAATTTCAGGCCTTTCAACCAATAATAACTATCAATTTATTTATACTGTCACCAACTCTTGTGGTAGTATTTCAAAAGATACCGTACTCATTTCAACCAGTTCTACAGCCGGACCATCTTTTGCAGATGCCGGACCTAATCAGTGCTTGCCATCTGGTACAAATACTATTCAATTAAACGCAATTCTTCCAATTACAGGTACAGGAAGCTGGAGTCAGTTATCTGGTCCTTCAGCATTGATATCTAACCCTGCTTTATTTAATACATCTGTAACAGGTACAAGAAACGGTACCTATCAGTTTATCTGGAAAGTTTCATCGCCCGGATGCCTTAATTCATCAGAAGATACAGTATTAATTACCATTTCCGGCAATACAACAAATGCTAATGCAGGAGCTGATATAATTGCTTGTTCTAATTCAGTTACATTAAATGCAAATTCTCCAAATGTGGGAACAGGAAGTTGGTCTCAAATTTCCGGAGATGGAACTGCAAGCATAAGTGATTTATTTAACCCTGCAGCAATAGTTTCTAATCTTAGTACAGGATTGTATTCATTTAGATGGACAATTTCTAATGGAGCGTGTTCTTCCACTTTTGATGACGTGAAATTATCTATTTCCACACCACCTTCACCATCCATTGCCGGCGAAGATCAAACGCTTTGTGGAAGTGGTGCCACATTTACTACTTTAAATGCAACTAGTCCAACCATTGGAACGGGGCAATGGGTTTTAGTTTCCGGTCCAAATAGTCCGGTTATCAGCAATGCTTCTGCTGCTAATACTTCAGTCTCTAACTTATCCAATGGAATTTATACATTCAGATGGATTGTTGCCGGTGGCCCGTCGTGTCCGCAGTCAACAGACGATATCTTCATTAATGTATCACTTCCTGCAAATGCTGGTAGTGACCAAAGATTGTGTAATCTAAATGCTACAACGCTTAGTGGTAATGCAGGCAGTAGCGGAAGTTGGACACAGATTGCAGGTCCTGCCGTTGCTATTGCTCAATCTCCGGCTGGAAATCCAAACGCCAGTGTCTCAGGCTTATCTCCAAATAATACGTATACATTCAGATATACCATACCTTCTGTTTTTGGTTGTGCAGCTACTTTTGATGATGTAGTAGTCAGTAATGGTTCATTTTCGTTTGTACCGGATGCCGGTACAGATGAGGTTTTTTGTAATGCCACCAGTTTTACACTCAACGGCAGTCAGATTTCAACAGATGAAACAGGAATCTGGTCTGTTTTGTCAGGACCGGCAGGTGCGGTGTTTTTGCCTTCTGCTTCAGCACCAAATGCTACATTAACCGGTGCTGTGCCTGGTACCTATATTTTAAAATGGACTGTCTCAAATGCCATTTGCAGCAGCAGCGATCAAAAAAGGGTAGATAATTTTGCAACACCATCCTTAGCAAATGCAGGTGCAAATCAAGTGGTGTGTTTTGGAAAAGCAATATTAAGAGGTAATACACCACAAAGAGGCATCGGTAGCTGGTCTCAGATTGACGGACCAACAAATGTTCAAATAGCAGCAGTCAATAATCCGACAACTGAAGTTACTGGTTTAAATTCGGTAGGTACATATAAATTTGTCTGGACGATTTCTAACGGAATTGTATGTATACCCAACAGAGATACAGTGCTGTTGAATGTTTCAGCAATTTCTCCTACAATTGCAGATGCCGGAAATAATGAAACGTTCTGTAATCAGTCTACCATTCAATTGAATGGTAATACACCGGTGTACGGACTTGGCAACTGGACAAAAGTGCAAACAGCATCTGCTGCAATTATAGTTACGCCTGCCAATGCTTCTACCTTAATACAAAATTTAAATTCCGGCTTACATCAATTTGTTTGGTCGATTGCCAATGCAGATAACAGTTGTATTTCAAAAGATACAGTTACAATTGCAAATAGTGTTTTACCGAATACTGCAAACGCCGGTATGGATGATACATTTTGTGTATTTAATACAATTCTTTTAACTGCTAATAATGCAATTGCCGGCACATCCGGTTTGTGGTCATTTGTTTCTGGTCCTAATACTCCAAGATTGCTATCACCTGAAAATTCTATTTGTCAGTTAACTGGTTTAGTTACCGGAACCTATACATTCAGATGGACTATCTCCAGTCCATTCTGTACTTCTTCAACAGATGACGTTAATATCACTGTAATTAATAATGCGGATTTGGCGGAAGCAGGTGCGAACCAAACATTATGTACACAAAGTATCAACCTGTTTGGAAATACACCAGGAAGCACCAATAAAGGAATTTGGACACAAGCCGAAGGACCATCTTCCGCAACAATTTCTGACGCAAGCCAGCCGAATACAATTGCTTCGAATCTGATAGCCGGAACGTATAAGTTTGTTTGGAAAATTTATAATGAAAGATGTTTTACTACCGATACGGTTATTTATGTAATCAGCAAACCTGCGTTTGTTCATGCCGGAAACGATGTAACACTTTGTAATAATAATGGCCAGCTTTTACTTACACAATCAACAGTAAGTAGTCCTGATGATTTGGCAGCTTGGTCTGTTGTTTCCGGCGGTGGAATACTGAGCACTTCATCGCCAACCACCCAACCGGATACCGTTATTTATACTGCTGAACCTGGTTTTTCAGGTTATGTTTTACTTCGGTTACAGGCAGAAGACGCTTGCCGAGTTGTTACAGATGATAAATCTGTTTTTTTGCAACAACCTGTTGTTCCTGTTGATGCTGTAAACGACAGTGCCTCCACTGATTTGGGTACCTTAACTATTCTTAATGTGTTGTCTAATGATATTCTTCTTATTGAAGATACACTCAATTTTTGTCAGCAAAATGCAATTGTGATTACACCTTCGCATGGCACTGCCAGCATCAATTCGGATGGTACTGTAACTTATACACCTCAGGCAGGATTTGCCGGTATTGATAGTTTTCAATATCAGATATGTACACAGCAAAGCGAAGACAGTAGTTGGATAGCCAATTGTTACAAAGAAGGAGCGGACAGTGCCTGGGTATTTATTACAGTAAACAATAGTGATTGCTTTATACCAAATGCATTTTCTCCAAATGGTGATGGTATAAATGATGTTTTTATTATTGAATGTGGAACAAGCAGACAGTTTCATATTTTTAATAGTTGGGGAATTGAGTTGTACCGAAATGAAGATTATCAGAATGATTGGAATGGAATGTATAGTGGAGGTCCATTGCCGGATGGTACTTATTTTTACAGCCTAAAATACATGTCTGCTACCAATGAAATGGTTAGCAAGGCAGGTTTTATTTGCTTGCACCG
>DAOORG010000186.1:0-5336 GCA_035389165.1 Chitinophagales bacterium | reverse complement strand
GAGCAACTGCTGTCTTACGACGACCTAATCCGTTGATTGTTTCCTTTGCCATTTAGATTATATATTTTTGAATTTTAAAACTTCCGGTTTCTGTGCTGTATGTGTGTGTTCCGCACCTGCAAATACATGCAGTTTTTTGAACATTGCTCTTCCTAAGCGTGTACGAGGCAACATATGGCTGATTGCGTTTTCCAAAACAAACTCTGGTTTTTTAGCCAAAGCGATTTTTGGTGTCATAAAACGCTGACCACCAGGATAACCTGTGTGACGTACGTAAATTTTGTCAGTCAGTTTCTTTCCTGATAAATGTACTTTTTCCGCATTGATAATGATGACATGATCACCGGTATCGATGTTTGGCGTGTAAGAAGGCTTGTTTTTGCCTTGTAAGATTTTCGCGATTTCAGATGAGATTCTACCAAGTGTTTGGTTTTCAGCATCTACAATGTACCACTTACGCACGGTTTCTTTCGGCGTAACGGTTTTGGTTCTGTAAGATAATGTATTCACTTTATAAAAATTTTCTTGTTTTCCTTAAAATTATTCCGGTTTTTCGGAATTGGAGTGCAAAGATAATTTTTCAAACCTGATAAACCAAGAAAATCCTGAAATATTTTATATTGATTTAACACAACTCATTGAAAATGAGCTAAACGGTGGACAAAGTTTTTTATTGAATTAGACTAAAATCAACAAAGGCATCGTTTTAACGATGCCTTTGTTTGAATTATGTATGTTGTTTAGATACAGAAATTGATCCAGTTTTTCAATCTAATATTAATCTCTCCTTCTTGCGCCAGCAAAAATGGAGATATAATATAATAAGGTAACCAATGAACCTAAAGCAGCCACCACATAAGTAGAAGCAGCCCATTTTAAGGCAGTTTTAGCTTTGTCATGTTCTTCTCCTACTAATATTTGTGTACTATCCAGCCATTTCAACGCTCTTGCGGAGGCGTCAAACTCTACCGGCAAGGTGATGAAACTGAATAAAGTAGTCATGGCAAACAGGATAATTCCAATTAACAAAACCCAAGGAATTTGTGTGAACATTAATACCGCTAATCCACCTAAGATAATCCACTGTACATATTGTGAGCTTACTTGTACTACAGGTACTAATTTAGAACGCATGGTCAGCCAGCTGTAAGCGGTATTGTGCTGTACGGCATGTCCGCATTCATGTGCTGCTACTGCTGCTGCTGCTACATTGGATTGTGCATATACCCAATCGCTTAGATTTACGGTTTTATCCAGCGGATTGTAATGATCGGTGAGTGCACCGGGCACAGAAATCACCTGTACGTCAAAAATGCCATTGTCACGCAGCATTTTTTCGGCAATTTCCTTACCAGTCATGCGTATCGGCATTTGTGAGTATTCTTTAAATCTACGTTGCATGGTAAATCCTACATACCAGCTAACGCCCATAATAATAATTGAGATTAAATAAATTCCACCCATTTTTTGTTGTTTTTAACTTTTAAAGATAACAAAGATAGCACTTAAATAGTTCCGATTTTAATGGTTGATTGTATATTCAATTACATTTCCAATAAACACAATTGCAATCTAATGCCTAATTAGAATGCCTATAGCCTGCATAACATAGATTTTTAATTATAATATTATAATTATTAATTTTTATTTAATTGTAAAACAGCTATATCTACATTAGAAAATATCTATATATAATTATCAATGTTAAATCTATATTTATAATATTAAAGTGATTGTTTTTGTTGTTATTTTTATATCTCAATAAAATCATTTATGAAGACAATAATTACATTTTTTTTTCTGGTAATAATGATGTTTGCAGCTAATGCTCAAAATGGGTTTGTCGGTGTAGGGCAATCTTCTCCTATATCTAAGTTAGATGTAAATGGAAATGTAACCATTGGGAATTCAGGGCCATATAGTGGTGTGCGTGTAGCTCCTGTGAATGGATTACGGGTTCAAGGTCAAACAGTTTTTGGTAAACCAACAGGTGAAGATAGCCGTGACCAATTTTCATCTCATACTGATTCCACTGCATTTGTGAATGTATTGGGCTACCCGGGTGTAGGAAGTAAACGAGCCATAGCAGGTTATGGGAAAGACAGTTCTATAGGTGTATTTGGTTATTCATCCAATAAAGGTTATGGTGTTGTTGGTTTAACACAACAAAGTACATTATCGCCATACATACAAGGTGGAGAAGGCGTTTTAGGACAAGCCGATGGTTCAACAATTGCAGGGGCTTCTAATTTTCCAATTGGTGTTCATGGTATTATTGATGAAACAACATCCGGAAATAATGAAGCAACTCCTGTGTTAGGTGAAAATAATAATATAACAACAGGAGTCAGTTTGACTGGTGGACCTTATGGTGGTGGTGCGGTAGCCGGTGTTTACGGTAATATTGGTACCAGAGTTGCTTCCTCAACAACTAATGCTTATCAATTTGGTGTAATTGGAGATATTTTAGAAGTAGGTTCTGGTAATATTGCACGTGCAACCGGTGGTGTATTGGGGTTTAGTGGTGTTGGTACAACTTTTGGTGTTCTTGGGTATAATGCAAGAAATGGAAATAATTATTCTGTATATGGAGGTGGTGGCACAAATAATGGAACCATAGTTACAGGAAATACTGGTAGAATGTCTTCTTCAAGCCAGGCAAATAATCATGTAGGAATAGGTATTAATGGTGGCTTTTGGGGTGGATATATAAGTGGATCAAAATTAGGAATGATTTCCAGCGGAAATGATTTTGGAATTTATTCTATGGGAAAAACTATTTCCAACCAACCAATCGTACAATTAAACACAATTGATAATTCTGATAAAAGAATTCCTACTTATGCATCTATGTCCACAACAGTAGACGTCAATTCAAGAGGTGTAGCTAAGCTTCAGAAAGGATCCACATTTATCTCATTCGATAATAATTTTAAAAACGTAGTCGATTCTAAACAGCCAATAACAATTACTGTAACTCCAACAGGAGAATCTAATGGTGTATATGTTGCACAAATTACAGATGCAGGATTTTATGTAAAAGAAAATAGAAATGGGAATAGTAATGTATCATTAAACTGGATAGCCATAGGAACACAAAAAAATGCCGAACAAGCTAAAGTTGATGATTTTATTTTATCAAAAGATTTTGATAAAAAAATGTCTGATGTAATGATGGACGATGCAACACCGAATGAAGACTTCAAACAACCAATCTATTTTGATGGTAAGCAAATTCTTTTTGAGAATATACCTGATGGATTAGTAATTTCTTCAAAGAAACTCTCAAAAAAAAATAATGCGACTATTCCATCATTAAATAAGTCCAAATAAATTATAAACCTTAATTAGAATAGAATGAATAGGTTAATAATTTTGTGTATATCAATACTTGTTGCACAATTAACTTACGCACAACAAGTGTTGTTTATAAATGGTGATGCAGCAAATCCTGAATTATACATTGAGCACGGTGCAACAGGATTTTTATATATAGAAGGTGGTTTGTCTGCAGTAAACAATGGTATTTCAACCGGCACACCTAATATAGTGGTAAATGGAGGTTTATTTATTTTTAAACAAGCAGCAGCAGCAGGTAATGAAGGTGATATTGTAAATAATACTTCTTCAATATTAGTTTTTGATTATGACAGAGCAACTACAGCAACAGCTTCTGACCTTACAGGAACTTTACCTGCAATAATTTCTGCTTCTGTAGGTGTATCAAATGCATTAGGTGGAACAGTCCATTTAATGACAGGCACTCAAGAGTTTAAAAGTTCAACTTCTAATGGTTTTAGATTTTACAACCTATCACTGGAAGGAACGGGAAATAACGATAAGTCTATTACAACTGCTCTAACACCTGTAGAAATAGGTGTTGCAACAGGTGCAACAGGAAATACAGGTAAATTATTTTTAAGCGATGAATATTTTAATACAGCCTCAAATATAGTTTGGGTAAGAAATACATCAACAGCCGCTATTGAAAGAGACCCATTAGGTGATGGAGCAACCGGTACAACAGGAATGTTATTGACAGATCAGGATTCTTCTGTAATCAGAGGTATGGTAACCAGTTCCGGACAAGGTAGATTAAAAAGGTCAACTGCAGCAGGCAATACGTATTTATTTCCTGTTGGGAGTTCTAATAAAGCTATTTACAGACCTGTTGCCATCACCAGCAGCTTGGCTTCCAACTATTACGCAAGAATACAAGAAGTAAATTCAGGAACTAACACAGGAACAGCTGCACCAACTATGGTAACATCTTCATTCTATGCACTTATTAATGCAGATGCCACAGGAACGGCACAATATCGTTTGTATGGAGTTAGAAGAGATATGCTCAGTATTGCAGGTAATCCAATAATCGCATCATGTGCAATATCAGATTTAATTTCTTCGTTAGGAACAGCACAGGCTGAACTTGCAAATGGTACTCAATGGGGTTTTCAGCCAGCATCAAGAAATACACCACTAAGCGCTTCCGAAAATTTTATGTTTTATGCTACATCTTCAGGTTTTCCTACGGTTGGTGCAATTGGTGGAGGTTGTTCTCAGCTAACCTCCAGAACAAACTTTCAAGCATTGAACACTGTTGCAATTAATAATGAAGGATTTACTTTTGCATCTCTTCCTTTACCGTGTTATTCATTAGCAGGTATTTGTGAGGCATTACCGGTAGAGCTTATCTCATTCTGGGGAAATCCAATTGAAGATTATAATAAAATAAATTGGGAAACGGCTTCGGAACAAAACACTAAATGGCATATTGTAGAACGTTCTGATGGAATAGCACCCTTCAATGAAATTGGCAGAAAACCAGCCGCAGGATTTTCAAATACGGTATTGAATTATTCTTTGTTGGATGAAGCACCATTGCAGATGTCTTATTATAGATTAAGAACAGTAGATTTTGACGGAAAAGAACAATTGTCAAAAACCATCCTGATAAAACGAGAAATGCTAAATGTATTTGCAGTACAATCCATTTATCCTAATCCTGGAAATGGAATTGTAACAGTAAATTTTTCTACACCATCAAGTCAGTTGGTAACAATAACTATGTATGATGAGTTAGGAAAATTAGTGAAAAATGAAGTGATAACAACGAACTCCGGGTTTAATCAAACTCAAATTGATTTGAGAAATTTTGCTGCTTCTATGCTCGTCTTTGTAATGGATAATGGCTCAGAGAAAATTTATCGAAAGCTGATAAAATTGAAATAATAAAGATTAAATATCGCCGCGTAATTTTCGATAGCGTTTTCTTGCTTCAATGGAAAAAGTACTGTCCTTATAATCGAGTATGATTTTTTCGTAATATTCTTTTG
>DAOORG010000185.1:0-5338 GCA_035389165.1 Chitinophagales bacterium | reverse complement strand
TATTGTGTTTGTAGTTAATGTAGAGCTACCAACACCGTCGTCATTATTATCAGCACCATAACCACACATATTTACAAATGAGATTCCACAAGGTATCATTTCATTTCCGGAAGTGACCACCGGATAATCGATAGCCAGATATCTTCCAGGATTGGTGGTAGAGATTCCTGCTGTGCAAGAAGCGGTTTGAGCATAACGAACCCTGAATTTAAAAGTACTGGTAAAGTAGGCATTGTTTACCATGATTCCGGATGCAGCTGTACCGGCACCTGCTGCAGTATAGAAATTGCCCGTAGCCGTTGAACTATTGAAAACTGTAAGGCAAACCCTTGTCCATGCAGATCCATTTAACCATAGTGTATTAGTTGAATTATTGGAACACATATCTGAATTTGTTGAACTTAAATTCATTGTTAAAATCTGAGCCCATGTAGTTCCATTGTCTGATGAAAAATCTAAATAAGCATTATTGCCAACACAGGAACCCCATGCATTAGTTTGGCCACAAGAAGTTTCAGATGGAAATAACCAAAACTGAATTTTAAAACCTTGAACAGCTGAAAAATTGAAAGCAGGTGATTCAAGTGTAGGATTATTTTGTCCACGCAATACGGCATAACTGCTATTTGTTGCTACATTGGATCTGCCATCAAAATTTGCACCTAATTTTCCAGCTGAGCCACCTGCACCAACTACTACGGTACTTGCTAAATTACCAATGCAAAATCCATTAGTTCCTGTACAGGAACCCGAACAATTAGGTTGTATCAATCCTGCTTTGGCACCATAAGTATCAGCAACAGGTAGTGTTCCTGCTGTAGTTGCAGTAGGTGCACCAGCAAATGTCCATCCGGCAGGCAATCCTGCTGTTGAATAAGTGATGGTGCCTGTAAAATCATATGATTGTCTTATTCCTGCTGTTGATTCAAATGCTGTTGGCTGACTACATGGAGAAACACAGGAAGGACTGTGTGGAATATCCTGAGAACAATTCAGATTTGTTTCTCCAGAATTTGAAATACCATTTCCGCAAGTATCAATACATTGACTTATAACTGGAAAATTCAAAAACACTACAAATATTAGCAACAATATAATAGATATACCACTTTTAGAAAATGTGTTGTTGCAATAATTTTTCATGCATCATAAAGATAATTCTTATTTCGCTATGCCACTTGGAATTTTGCTCATCAATTCATCTTTTTTGCTGCGCGATACGGCGAGTTCCATTTTATTATTGAGTTGTACGCTTAGGTTATTATCTGCTTTTAGCAAATCAATAATCTTATCAATATTTATTATGTTTGATTGATGAATTCGGATAAACTGTGAATAGTTATTCAATATATTTTCTATTTCTTTTAGTGTTTTTGCAACTGTAATTTTCTTATTATTTTCCAGATGAATATCTGTATAGTTGCTATGTGCAATGCAGCAAATTAATTCATCTACATAAATTACATGCATCTTGTCGGAATTTGATAACAAAAATCTTGCTTTATCTTTTGTTTGATTTTTTAATTGTTCATTTAATACTTCGTATTGCAATACTTTATTGTTAGCATCTACTTTTTTGTTTGCTTTTTGTAATGCATCTGCAATACTGGTTTTAATAATTGGTTTTAATACATAAGCTAATGCACTACATTCTATGGCTTTTAGTGCAAACTGATTGTAAGCAGTACAAAAAATAATTTCAGGTTTGTGTTCATCTAATTGTTTTATTAAATCAAAACCTGTACCATCAGGCATTTCAATATCGAGAAAAATTAAATCAGGTTTTGTTAGATTAATTATTTTGACACCGTTTTGGACGCTATCACCTTCGCCAATAATAACTACTTCTTTATGATGTTTATTAATGATATAGGTTAGTATATCACGGTTATCTTTTTCGTCGTCAATGATGCAAATATTCATGGTTGTTAGTTTTTATTTAATTTAGTCGTCTGACCATCTTATAAAATTGGCAACTCTACAATTACTTTGGTGCCTGTTGCATTTTGTTCTTCATCTATTAAATCAACAATCTGCATCGATGCTTTAATGTCGTTTAATGTTTGATTTATTAAATGAATTCTGTTTTGAATAATTGGTATTGCCATTGATTTTTTATTGGTATCAGTTGTTGTATTTCTTTGCGCATTTGTTCTGCCAATTCCATTGTCGGTTATAATACAACGAATGATATTTTCTATCATAGAAAATTCAACATTAATTTTTCCTTTGTAATTAATAAATTTAAAGCCGTGCCATATTGCATTTTCAAGAAATGGCTGCAATAACATGGTTGGAATTTTCACAAAATCTTTAGAGATAATGGTATCTGCTTTGATTTCGTAATCAAAAAGGAAACCCGTTCGAACTTGCTCTAATTTTAAGTAAGTTTCTAATAATTTTATTTCATCTTCTAAAGTAATATCCGGTTGCGATGAATTTTCGAGTACCATTCTAATTAACAAAGCAAAATCGTGCAACATGGTAGATGCTTTTTCAGTATCATTGGTTACAATAGAATGCTGAATGGAATTCATGCAATTAAAAATAAAATGCGGATTCATTTGCGACGACAATGCCTGCATTTGTATTTCTATTTTTTCTTTTTCAAAGGCTTGAATTAATGCTTGTCGTTGCTGTTGTTCTATTAATAAATTTTGTTGTTTAATTTCCGAAACACGTTCTTTTACTTTCTCTTCCAGAATGCTATTTTCATTTTTTATAAATTCTTCATTTTGCTGTAATTCTACAATTAATTTGTCTTTTAATTTTTCGGAAGCTAAAAAAGAATCTTTTATACGTATTATCAATGCTATCGAAAAGATTATTAATTCAAAAGCAACACCGAGATAAAATATATTAATATCAACATATAAATCTATAATTGAGTATATTACATTTTGCAATATAGCCAGTGCAGTAAAAAAAATATAAACAAATGTTCCAAAAAATATGATATTCTGAAAATAATTTCGTTGTATTATAAAATAAGTGTATGTCAAAAAAATGAGCGATAAAATCAAAATAGGTATACGAAAAAAATGATAGGCAAAAGGCTCAACATAAAATGGAAAATGGAAAATACTACCCAACGTAATAAATGCAATATAAACTATAGAGAAGTATTTTAATGCTTCGACACTATAAAATACAATGCGTACTTTTTTTGTAATTGTGAATGCTTGTTTATAAAACAAACAATAAAAATATATCATAAAACCTTTAGTAACTTCATCTATCACATTATTACCAGCAATATTAAACATTATTGAGCTCTTGCAAATAGTGTATTGAAACATATATAACACCTGAACAAACGTAGCGAACAAGTAAAACGTATAGTATAAATAAATCTTTTCGTGCAAATAATAATAGGCAATTACATAAAAAATAAACATGATGAGTATCATGCCTAATAAGAACAAGTACTGTATAGTAAAACCAAAATTTCGATGTTGTATTTTTGGATCCAGATGCGGGAAATCATACACAGTGGCATAGTTATATAGTATATTTTTTAATGATGGATATTCCTTATAGGCAATAGGTTTATACAAAATATAAGCAAAAACAGTTTGACGTGGCATTAATCTAATGGATAAAAATTGCTGATTACATTTTATGGCTTCAGATGGTTTGATGTTGAAACTGTTGGAGTCTAATTTATCCAACTCGCCAACAGATTTATAGGAATAGGAATAGGAATATAAGTTTTGGACAACAATTGTATCGCTTGTATTGATGTATTGAACGGCTAACAGGATATACTTATCTAAGCGGTAATCAATATTATTATACTCTTGAAGAATACTTACTTTATTTTCAATTTTATCCGCAAGATAGGTTTTAAAATAAAGGTAGCTGCTGTCAATAAACGTATTTTGAGTAATGGGTTTTGAAATAACTTGTTTATTGATTACAAAATTTGTTGTACAAAACAGACATTGTACTGAAGAAAAGAATAGTAATATCAATATTTTATAACGCAGCTGCATTGAATTAAAAATACAATAATTTAATGAGAACAGTATTTTACATGAATACTCACAGAAATAATAAACCTTGTTGCGATAAGCTTATGCTGTATTTTATTTTTTCTGTAACTGTTCTAATAATACTTGTTGCTGTTTTACTACTAATTGCAAATCCTGTATCATTTGCTGTTGCTCTTGCACGGCTTTTACCAATGGCACTACAAACTGCTGATAGCTTATGCCATACGTATCTTTATCGTTTTGTGGTTTATACAATCCATCAAAATCATAGTTCAGTTCTTTGGCGACTTGTTCTACTTCCTGTGCAATAAAACCGGAACTTGTTTTGTTTTCAGCATCTTGTGCCTGCAAATCTTTTACATAATCAGCATCTTGTTTTTCGCCGATGTGCAAACTGTATTTTGCTTTTTCAAAATGGTAAGTGACCGGTCTTAATTTTAGAATAAAATCTAAACCGGGTACATTGTTTTTAATGTTCGTCTTAAATCGGCCGTCAGAAGTATTAAAAGCCACTGCACCAAAAATACTGGTAACTGCAGTGTTGCCTACGCGTACATAATTGGAAGCAGTAGCTGTTGAGTTGTAACCCAAAGCGGTAGCATTGGTAGCAGAAACAAGACTTACATCACTGCCATAACCAAGACCTGTGTTGTTAGCTCCTGTCGTTGGTGTTTGCAAGGCAAATGCGCCTATGCCGGTATTGTTGTCAGTAGTGCTGGCTTCCAGCGTACGCGCACCAATACCTATATTATTATTACCAGATACATTTACTTCTAAGGCACGTCTGCCCAATGCAACATTATTGTTTCCGGTTTGATTGCTGGTTAAAGCAATCCAGCCACTGGCAATATTGTATTCACCTGAAGTATTCGCATACATTGCCTGGTAGCCATTGGCTATATTATAATTTCCATCTACATTATTATACAAGGCAAAATAACCATTGGCTATATTATCATGACCTATAGTATTGGTACGTAATGCCTCATAACCATTGGCAATATTGTTATTAGCTGTTGTATTATTATATAAAGAACGGTAACCATTAGCAATATTATTTTCACCCGTAGTATTGTCGTATAATGCCTGATAGCCATTTGCAATATTATTTTCACCCGTAGTATTGAAGTATAATGTCTGATAGCCATTTGCAATATTGTTATCGGCTGTTGTATTTCTGTGAAGTGCAAAATGACCATTCGCAATATTATTTTCACCAGTTGTGTTTTGATTCAATGTTGCATCACCTAGAGCAATGTTATATGATCCTGAAGTATTTTTATACAATACTTGTTGACCGAAAGCAATATTTCCCCATCCTATATTATTTTCAAACAAAGCTG
>DAOORG010000184.1:0-5348 GCA_035389165.1 Chitinophagales bacterium | reverse complement strand
TTTTAAGCAGAAGCCGACCCAATGCCATACATGGAAAACCAACTAAATTAATTTCAAATCCGGAAAATGGAACCATGGAACTACAGGCAAAAGCATCTGAACCAGGAACAACAATTCTATGGATTCCAGGCAAATTCGGAAGACCTGTAATTTCAGGTGTTAATATTTTATCTTCCACTCAAATGGATGCTCATACAGGTTATCTTATTACTGTTAATGTGAAGGAAAATTATACAATTAAAATTAATTTTTGAATCATTACTTACCCTATTCTTATACTTTACTTTGTTAAGTATTTTTTTCTTTTAAATTTTAGTTAAAAATTTAACATAGATATAAAAGTTTTTTGTTAACTTTATTACACTCCTTAAATTGTTTTAATTATGAATAAATTTATACAACTATTTATTATTTTATTAAGTAGTTCAGTTGGTAGCATTTTTGCACAAAATTCCAATAACAACAATTCAGCAAACGGTTACTACCAAACTATTAACCTGGACGATAAAACACCCTGTAACTGCAACGAAAAAACGCAACGTACCTATGACTTGGCAAAGGGATTGCGCCCTAAAGAAATAAGTAACTATAATTTAGTTGCCTACAAATTTACATTTGGCAATTCAACGCTTCCAGCTTCTAAGCTCTTCAAAGCAATGGAAAAAGATCCAAGTATATACAAAGTTTCATTAAAAGAATGGGATTCATTTATGTTGTTGACTACAAAGGATTTTAATATTAATTCATTTGAAGCAGCCGGAATCAAAGCTTTTGGATCATTTTCCAAAATAAGCCCTGAAGCTTTTTTGAAGACTAAAAGTTCTGAAATCTACAACGAGTATTTACAGCTTTTAGAAAAGAATAGACTTTTAGAATTAGAAAAAAATCAAACACAAAACGGTACGCATTAATTCTCAAACAGAAACCAGTATGGAAAATATTTACAATAAAATTAATGTTGCTCTACTCCTAATTGTATTGCTGTTTTTTTCTGTTGACGGATTTGCACAAAAAAATCTTAAACTCAGGATTAACAGTGTAAATTATCAACAGGCATCCGGAACAGATTGTGATGGAAATGTGTGCATTGGTGGCGATGGCAGAATTGATATTGCCTTTGATATTGATGATGGAGCAACCGATGTTGATGAAGCTTGTCACGAAGGTGACGAAAACACCACCAATTATACATGGAATGCAAATTTCAATGTTTGGGACAGAAATTATGATTTTGCCTGTCAGTGGCCAACCGGAAATATTGGGTTCAGAGTAGAAGCTTGGGACAGAGATGGTAATGTATGTATCTATGATCAATGTATAGGCGGAGGCTTTGCGAATGCGTCAGCAGATGGTATCTGTGATGTAGTGATGAATATACCTTGGCCTTCAGATGCAAATGGTACTTCTGTTGGAACTCCACAGACTTGTACATTTAACGCCAATTTTGATGGTAGCGGAAATTGCGGCGGAACAGTAACGGTAAATTATCAATGGGAAGTTACAGGTAGTTACGTATCTCAATCCAATGACAATTATATTTGTGGCTCAGCTAATCTGGGCACATTAAACTCCGGTGCAACACTGACAAGAAATAACTTCACAAATATTGGGTATTCAACAGAAGACATATGTGCAGCCAATGAACCCAATAATGATAATAACGATGAAACCGTCTGGATGAAGTTTACTACAGGTCCAAATCCCGGAACCAATATAAATGTTGACGCTTCTGCTATAGGTGGTTCCGGTGCAGGTGGTTTCCCATGTGCTTTTGGTGAAACTGTATTTGCATGGTGCAGAGTGTATGAAGGTCCAACTACTTTAGCAGGATGTCCTTTTACTTATAACTCAAATCACTTTACTCAAATTGCACAAGTTGGTTCTGTTGGACTTGATGCCAGCGATATTGATATAAAATGTCCGAAACCTAATCAGACATATTATATACAAGTAGAAACACAAGGAATTTCTCTTTGTGATGTTGGAAGATTTAATATATCCGTGACAGATAATGGAAAAGTCTCAGGACCTGACAGAATATGCAATGCTCGAGATCTTGGAACATTCACCAATGGTACGGATATCAGTTTCGATCTTAATAATCAATCTAACCAATGTGCCACTGTAGGAACTTGTGAACCGGATGATATGTCAGGTTCACTCGATAAAACAGTATGGTATAAGTTTACCACACCACCAGCATATTACTCAGATGGAACGTTGCCAAATCTATATACAGTTGAAATTGAAAGAACAGGTGGTGGATTGATAGACCATGTTCCGGCTTACACATTATGGCGACAAACAGCCGCAACTACCAGAAACTGTCCGGAAAATTGCGGAAGCTTTGCCAACTTAACAGCCGTTGGTTCAGAATCATGGACATCCATTGGAAATGCATTGCGTAATCTTTGCTTAGCACCAAGCACTACTTATTTTATTCAAGTAGATCATACTTGTGCAAGTTGTGTTTTCGGAATAGATGATTATGTAGAGTTTAATGTGCATGTAAAAAAATCAACTTACCAACCACCTAATAATATTTGCGATGCGGTAGATTTAGGATATATAACCAGTAACGGAACAGCTTCAGGAACAGCAACTAATGTTAACTGGAATAATTCCAACATTTTTAGCGGTGCACCATTTAATGGTTTGCCACACTCTAACAGGTGCAAAACTACAGAAAGCGGTGAACCAGGAGCCACATTGGGTCAGGATGAAACTGTTTGGTATAAGTTTACTACAGGAAATAATGCACCGGATTGGATAGGCTGGTATGAAACAGATGGTACCTGTGCAGCTCCGGGTTTATTCAGTTCTCTTTTCAATTCAAGAGTTAATATTTATAAATCAAATAACTCATCCGCTTGTCCGGTGGGACCAAATTTAGACTTACAACCGGAAAGGTTATTGCCTGGCGAACCGTGTGATGTAAATACAGGATTAGGTTTTGGTGCACCTTGTTATGCAGATTTTTTCAGAATTAAATGTCCTGAACCAAATACTACATATTGGGTGCAAGTTCAGGCTGCAAGTTTCTCCGTTTGTGAAGAAGGTTTATGGTCTTTTAATAATGGTAGTTCAGGATGGATTAGAACAGCACCCACATTAAATGCTGGAAATATTTGGGATGAACCATGTTCTGCTTACAATTTAGGAAAAGTACCGAATGGTTCACAAGTTTCTGGTAGTATAAATAATTTCTGTGCTACTGCACGTCAGGAATTCAGAGCAGATTTTACACAACCTCTGGAACGAGATGTTTGGATGAAATTTAAACCACCAGCATCCGGTTCCATTAGAGTTACAGCAGTTTCGGGTACTGGCGGCGGATTGGATAATGACTTAGATATTCAAATAGCTTGTTGGGAACCTGTAATGGGTGAACAAGTGTCTGGAAGCACAGTGGCTACACCAGCTCAAAATCATTGTGCAGATTTACGCTATTTATGGACACCAAGATTGGCTCAGGATCATAGTATACAAGAAGAATTAGAAGCCGGTGGAATATCTACCACTTACTATGATATCTATAATACCTGTGGAAATAGTTTGTTGTGTAATGAAGGAAATAGTTTCTTAGTGACTTGTCTTGACCCGGATAAAACTTATTATTTACAAGTGGACGGCGGTCAGTATTTTGCTTGTGATTTATTTGATGCAGGTGATTGTATAAGTGGTAATTTCACCGTTACTGTAGCAGATGCCAGCTTAGGTAGTATAGATCCTGCAAGTCCATTAAATGGAACAACAGGTAATCAACCGGCATTTGTAAATGATGAACCTTGTTTTGCTCGTTCGTTACCAGTCCAAGGATCTGGTGTAGGTTATGGCTCATTATCCTGGAATTTAATGTCTAACAGATGCGCAACTTCCATTACCGATCAGATACCATCCAGATGGCAGGCCGTAAATTCTTCTACGGATAATACGGTTTGGGCTTCTTTCATAGCACCAACTTCAGGTAGAGTAAAAATAAGAGCAGAAAATATTGGACAAATAAAAGGCGATGCTGACTGGCATGATGATATAAATCTGCAGCTGGCGGTATATGCCACAGATCAGACTTGTTTTGATAAATATGGTTTCTACGAAATTATTACAGATAATGAAAGTGGATTTGACGGTGCATTGGATGAAGCAAATCCTGCCAGTGATGAATATGTAAGTGTTTGCGTTTGTGGTGTCTTCCCAACCTGTGGTTATGATGAATATTATACCGTAAAATGTTTAATTCCGGGAAAAGAATATTTCATTATGATTGACGGTGATGCAGGATATACTTGTAATGCCAATGCTGAAGACATATTGGGTGATTTCAGAATTTCTGTTCAGGATGTTGGCGGAACACCACGTTCTAATAATGATAGTGTTTGTCAGGCATATGAAATATTAAATACGGCGACACTCGCAGTAAATGCAAGTATTACAACTCCTAATTTTAACAACGAATGTGCGAGCATACAACCATGGCTGGAAGGACCTGGAAAATTAGCAGAAGAAATTAATGATGATGATGTTATCTCATTTGGATCTGTTGATGTGGAACATACATTGTGGTTTAAATTCAGAGCACCATCTACAGGAAAGGTTTTAATTGAAGGTATAAATGCAGGAAGTGATGATTTGGATATAGGAATGGCATTATATGATTTCCCTTTTGAAAATTGCGCAAATGCAGCTCAAGGTGTAAAAATTGCGCAGGATTATGATGGTGGTTTAGTAGCTATCAGTAGCACACTGGATGAAGATTTTTATGTAGAGTGCTTAGTGCCAGGCAGATATTATTATTTGCAAGTGGATGGTGACAGAAATGCTGTCTATAATCCATTGGATCCATCTTCAACAGAAACCGGCGAATTCCGTCTTAGAATCACACACCAGAACATGGGACCTCGTGCAGATATTCCACCACAAAATAATGATAGCATTTGTGATGCCATTAATTTTGGTACGATTGCAAACGGTGCATCTGTTTTCAGAAATGATGATAACAACAGATGTGCAACATCAGAACAAAATGAACCGGATGTTGCAGGCTGGAATGTTAGTTATTTTATAAATCAGGACAGAACGGTTTGGTATCAGTTTACTACAGGCGCTAATCCTGGTGCAATCAATATTTCTGTGTCAGATCCAAAACCTTCATTATGTTTTGATGTAGATATTGATTTATTTGAATACTCAGGTGCTTATTCAACTTCAGTTTGTGATGCGATGGCATTGTCTTCTACACAATTCAACCCTTTGTTGAAAGTTGCAGAAGGTGATATAGCCGGTATTGGTCAATCTGAAAACATAACATTGCCTTGTCCGAAACCGAATAAAACATATTTCTTACGCGT
>DAOORG010000183.1:3770-5395 GCA_035389165.1 Chitinophagales bacterium | reverse complement strand
CCTATTGAGAGACAAAAAGAGGTTGAATTCCATAAAAAAAATGGAAATTATTTTTCTTGGAATATTCAATCAAACTAAATATTCTATTTACTAGTGTGAGATTAATTGAAAATAAATATTAACAATCGAAATCAAGAAGTAATTATTTTGTGCAAAAAATAACTATTTAAAAGGCAATAAATATTATTTGAGTTTAAATTATTTTACTACTTTCGTCAGAAATAAACTAACAAATATGAAATTAAAACTTTTAATTATTGTCCTAATGGTTATTACTGGAACCAGCAGTATACATGCACAATCTTCAACTAAAATTTCTGAAAAAACATTAATTATTCCACTTTTAGGTTTAAATAAAGACTTTCAAAAATATGCGCTAAAAAAAGGTAAGACAAAAGATGCGGAAAAGATAAAAGAAGATATTGAAAAATATAATACAGCATGGAAGGAAGGCATCTCACAATCTATGTATGATGCAACAGCATATGAATTTTCCAATGAACTATCAAAAGAAGATGTTGATGGCAATAAATCAGGTTATCTCTATCTCTATTTTAATACCAGAAAAAAAAGAGAGACACTTACTGTATATAAATACAATGGAGAATACAGCAGCACAATGGTTGCACAATTAAATATTGTTGGTTTCGATTTAAAGAATTCTCAGGATGTAAGACGTGCAATGAATATGTTGAATTCAAAAATGCACGAATATGTTGCAACTGGCAACAAGTATGGTTCTGACAAAAAGAGTAACAAAACAACTTATTGGGAAAATATAGAACAGAAATTTGAGAAAAACATGAAAAGCAAGACACTTTATGTAGCCAAATATGAAAAAGGTGACATCAGAGGTTATAATGCAAAAAACAAAAAAATAGAAGAAAAATTAAAGAAGAAATGGACTATATGTAAATATCAGACTGTATCTAAAGAACAATTAAATGATATAGTTGTAAACGGAACTGATCCAAATGGCTTTTATTTAATATCTCAAAAGAAGAAACCAAGAAATGCATTATTATTTTCAGTTGGATTAATATACACGTATGGCCTCGCTCCTATTATCTATTTTACATTACCGCATGTTGAACAAACTGTATTAACGACAAAAGATGAAGGAATTGCCATGCGTTATAAATCTTACTCTCGTTACAAACCGGGTAAGTATATGAAACTGCAAAAGAAGCTAAAGAAGAAATAATTTTAAATAATTATAGCTGAATCAGATACTTTTACAATTATAGATTTCAAAGCATAAAATAACGGTGTAACCATCTTGGTTGGTATAATAATTGCAATCAATTTCTTTAAAAACGCCAAAGTCACATCAAACAAAAAATAAGTCATGAAATACATTGCATCGATAGTTGTGTTATTACTAACTTTAGGCAGTTCCAATGCTCAAATCATCAATTATGATAGTTTGAAAACAGCATTTCCAAAAGAAGACGCAATTGTTTTATCTAATGATGTTGTTATTGAATATGAAGTCGATGAAGATCAACAGTTAAGGGCAAAAAGTATAGCAACTGAAAAGATTCTGGTACTCAAAAACAACTTGGCGGAATTTCAGACTATTGAAATACCTTTCAGCAAATTTGAATCAGTAGCTTTTATATCAG
>DAOORG010000183.1:0-3760 GCA_035389165.1 Chitinophagales bacterium | reverse complement strand
CAGGCAGGATATTTTCTATTAACACAAAAGGCGAAAAGAAACTGGTAGAGAATTTAAAAATCAGAAATGCTGTAGATAAAGATTATTACATTAAAAATATTTTTTACAATGACCTTAAAATAAAATCAATTTCTACTACTACAGAAGTCAAAGAACGGTTTATTATTGAATACTCTTATGAAACAGTCTACAATGATATAAAGTTTCTAAATACTTTCTTTCCATACAAACATCTTCCAACATTAGATTTTTCACTTTCAGCTTCAATGCCTAAAAATGTTGAAGCAGAAATTATACCGATTAATCCGCCGGAAAATATGAACAAAAAAAACGAAACTGCAGAAGGTCGAAATATAATATCTTATCAAATCAAACAAGTCTCGATTCCAAGAAATGCTTATTTTCAGGCACCGTATGCCTATGTAATTCCTCATTTTATTGTCATTACAAAATCCTTTACTGATAGTAAAAAAAATGTCATTAAAATAATGGATTCTGCAAAAGAATTATATGAATGGTATAGCTCTTTAATAAAAGAATTAACTCCTGATAAAAATTATTTAAAAAAACTAAGTGAGAACATAACGAAAGGAACAGTTACTGAAGAACAAAAAGTTACAGCTATTTTTAACTGGGTAAAAACGAATATTTCGTATGTTGCATTTGAGGATGGTATAGCCGGTTTTAAACCTGAAGAAGCCAGGAAAGTAGAAGAAATGCGATTTGGAGATTGCAAAGGCATGGCAAACTTACTTACTGAACTTTTAGTTGCACAAGGATTAGACGCACATCATTGCTGGATTGGCACGAATGTATTGCCTTATTCTTACTCTACACCTTCATTATGTGTCGATAATCATATGATTTGTGCTTTATTTTTAAATGGAAACACATATCTGCTAGATGCAACAGGTGCGACAAACGACTGGAATAAATATCCTTATTATTTAGAAGGTAAAGAAGCATTGATTGCACAAGGAAATAATTATAAAATTTTCAATGTACCTATATCAGAAAGTAACGAAAATGTTTGCGCATTAAATTACACATTAGATGTTTCCAAACCGGAGAAACCAATGATAAACGGAAACGTAAAATTAACTGGAACTCTTTTTAAAATTTATAAAAGCATTTACACAGATGCTAAAATGGAAAACAAAAAGGAATTCCCAAATAATGTAATCTCAAACTTATTTAAATCTTCCATACTTCCTATAAATGCAATTGTAACTTTCTCCGAAAAGGAATTAACCATATCATTTAAAGCAGACGGGCAGCCGTTAGTATCCAAAAATGGAAATTCCTTACAAATTACACAAGCTGCATTTGAATATTTCCCATTAACTTTTTTACATAAATCAAAAAATACTCCTTTATTTCTGGAGTTTCCTTACACTTATAAAATTAACTCTACAATTACTGGAAATGTAAAATTGAGTAATCCTGTAACCTATTCTAAATCGAATGGAATCAGTACAATCACTAAGAAAACGACCGGAAATGGAAACGAAATAAAAGATGAATTAATGGTGCAAATAACAAAACCAATAATATTGGAAAAGAATTTTGCAGATTGGAATGACATTATCACAGATTATTATAATCAATACGGAATCATAAATGCTTCAAAATAACTCCGGTAAAATATTGTGTATTAGAATGAACACTAAAAGTATGGAAAAAAAATATCTGCTATTATTTATCATTAACCTTTTATTGGGTTTTAGTGAGAAAATTCAGGCTACATCATCATTAGATAGAATTTATGAAGTATTAAGTAAAGAAGAAATTGAAAACAATGATGCCGTAATTATTTTTGATAAAGAGCATGTTGAATATTTCATGGAAAAAGGATCATATACTAGTTCATTTACAATTACTACAACTTATCATAGAAAAATCAGAATTAATACCATTAATGCACTTAATGATTTCAACAAACTCTATATACCAATACCCAGTGCATCTAAATATGACATTACTGATATCGAAGGAATAACTATTCATCCTGATAATTCGACTACGTCTCTAAATACAGACGACGTAAAAGAAACTACTTTACCTGCAAATGTTCCGTTTTACAGAAAACTAAATGGAAAAGTAAAATTATTTGTTTTTCCAGGATTAAATATTGGTGATGAAATTGAATATACTTATACCATCTCATACAGCAGAGATGCTTATACAAATTACTTTAACGATTTAAAGCTAAGTTATTTTGAATCTGAGTTTCCTGTGAAATCTTGCAGGATTACAGTTACTATTCCATACAAATTAAACTTTAATAGCTTCCCGTTAAACACCACAGCTACCTTCCAGGAGCCAAAAACTATTACAAAAAATCAGCCTAAGAAATATACTTTTCAAATAAACAATTTACCTGCTGTTGATTCCGAAGAGTTTACTATAGAGTCTGAACAAACACCAGGTGTTATTTATCAGGTGAATGGAAGTGAAACAGAAGCTTTATCTGCAAACTGGGACGATGAACTTGATGGTTTTTTTAAAAATGTGAAAAAAAATGTTCAGATTAACTCAGAACTGACAGTTGGTGAACTTAGCAAAAAAATGAAAGCAAAAAACAGTTTCAGCGAACAGATGAAAGTAATCAGTGATGAAATTAATAAAGTATATTTCATTAAACCGGAAGAGTACATTAAATCTGCTTATGAAACTGCCTTTGATGCTCAGGATTACAGCATTTATCAAAAACTTGCAAAAACACTAGATTATGATGTAAATTTCTGGTTTGTTAAAAATAAAAAATCTGGCAAATTCAATAAATCATTTCCAAACTTAGAGCAATTTGATGACGTTATCATTGAATTCGTTAATCCTGTTTCTAAAGAATCAAGTTATTTGCCGCTATACAAGCCGCTGGATCCAATGAACTATGTTAATTACAATTATAATAATACGGATGCACTAAAAGTATACTATCTGGATGGCAATTCAAAATATGTATTTGAACAATTTAAAACAAAGAACGTATATCCGGAAAATAAAATCACTCAAACAAATAAAATTGCAATTCTTACAGATTCAGGATATACAGTGAAAATAAATTCTAATCGTGAAGTTGCAGGAGAATTTGTAAATAAATATAAAATAAATGCCTACAATTACCGGACTGAAAAAGATAAGAATGATTTGTATCAGGAACTCAAAAGTTCTATTATAGAAAGTGATGCAAATACAGTGTTGGAATCTATTGAACTAAAACCATACAATCCTGAAAAAGATCAATCTATTTCCTGGGTTAAAAACTATCGAATTACAGACAATATTTCTGTAGTTAAAAAATTTCCGGTCACACTAAATTCATTATTACAACTTAGTTCTTTCATTTACACAAACTGTGAGACAAGAAAGACGAATGCATATCTCGGCTTCCCACACAAATATGACTATACTTATATCATTTCAACAGACAATGGAAGTATTCAGCTAAATGATAATTTCAACAAAACAATTACAAATGAAATAGGCACATTTTCAAGCAGCATATTACAAAAATCTTCTAATTCCGTAGAAATCAAAATAGCCTTTAGTACAAAAACGGATAACTGTAAAAAAGAACAATGGTGTGCTTATACTGATTTAAACAACGCATTTGAGACAGCATTCCAATTGCCACTTATAATTATTAGATAACAGTCATACATTAAAAATATACAGATTCAAATTACTGATGAAAGTTTTAATTTTTGATTTCTAATAGATAATCAAAATCTTTATGACAAGAGCGATGCTGCAATTT
>DAOORG010000182.1:1903-5407 GCA_035389165.1 Chitinophagales bacterium | reverse complement strand
ATTGCAGGTGGCGCAACCACCTATAGTTGGACAGGTGGATTGGCAGCAATTTCCAATCCAACAACACCAATATTAACAACAACAACAACGTATACGGTTACAGGTACAACCGGAACCTGCAGCAAAACAGCAGTAGCCACAGTAACTGTAAATGCTTTGCCAAATGTAACTGTCACTTCGCCAACAATTTGTAGCGGAAAAACAGCACAACCAATTGCAGGTGGCGCAACCAGCTATAGTTGGACAGGTGGATTAGCATCAATTTCCAATCCGACAACACCAGTATTAACGACCACAACAACGTATACAGTGACTGGAACAACAGGTTCTTGTAGTAAAAATGCAGTAGCTACTATAACAGTAAATCCATTGCCAAATGTAACGGTTTCATCGCCTGGTATTTGTACGGCATCCAGCGTAACACTTCAGGCATCTGGTGCGTCTGGTTATAGTTGGACAGGTGGTTTAGCTGCAATTTCCAATCCATCAACACCTGTTTTAACAACGACCACTACTTATACAGTTACAGGTACAACAGGCGCTTGCAGTAAAACTGCTGTTGCAACAGTTACAGTATCTTCTTCGTTAAATGTTACGGTAAATTCACCAAGTATTTGTTCCGGTTCAACAGCATCATTATTGGCAAATGGTGCATCTTCTTATAGCTGGACTGGCGGACTATCGGGTGTCTCCAACCCAACAACACCTGTTTTAACAACAACAACCACTTATACAGTTACCGGAACATCCGGTGCATGCAGCAAAACAGCAATTGCTACAGTTACGGTAAAACCAATACCTGGAACTCCAAGCATTACACAAAGTAATGATACCTTATATAGCAGCGTAATTATTGCAGGTGCAACTTATGAGTGGTTTAAAAGTGGTGTATTGCAGAGTACTACTACAACACCTTTCTATAAATTTACGAGTAATGGTGCATACACTTTAAAGATTGTAAATAATGACTGTTCTTCTGCTCTTTCTGCTAATTTAAATGCGGTATTGACAAGCATCAAAAACAATAAATTAAATGTAGAGTTGTCTGTTATTCCGAACCCAAATAATGGTGTTTTTGATATAACTATTGTATCGGCATTTAATAAAACATATCTGCTTAAATTATTTAACTTAAGCGGTCAGGTTTTAGTTGAAGAAGATATGACTGTTCGAATGGGTCAAAATTCAAAACAAATTAATCTTTTCGGAATAGAAAAAGGAGTTTATTTCTTAACTATTTTAGGTGATGAAGGTATTGCCACGCAGAATATCATTGTTCAATAAATTTTAATTTAATAAACTAAAAGACTGCACTAATTGTGCAGTCTTTTTTATTTTTACCAATATGCTTATAATTCCTGCTATAGATATTATTGATGGTAAATGTGTCCGATTGACCAAAGGCAATTACGATACAAAAATAATTTACAATGAAAATCCGGTTGATGCAGCCAAAGCATTTGAAAATGCAGGTATCACACATTTGCATTTAGTGGATTTGGATGGTGCAAAGAAAAGCGAAGTCGTAAACTGGAAAGTATTGGAAAGTATTGCATCACAAACAAAATTACAAATTGATTTTTCCGGCGGTATAAAAACTAAGCAGTCGGCACAACAAGCTTTTGATTTAGGTGCTACACAGATTACGGTTGGAAGTTTAGCAGCTAAAAATCCAAAAGAATTTGTCGACTGGATATGGGAATTCGGCGAAGAAAAGCTGATACTGGGTGCAGATGTCATTAAAGATAAAATAGCTATTCATGGCTGGCAGGAAAGCAGTACCAAAGACATCTATTCCTATCTGGATTATTTTTTTGAAGAAGGAATAGATTATGTTTTATGTACAGATGTATCTAAAGATGGAATGCTGCAAGGTCCTTCAATAGATTTATATAAAGACATTCTCGAAGAATATGAAGAGATTAAACTAATTGCCAGTGGTGGCGTTTCTTCTCTAGAAGATTTAAATCAGCTGAAAGAAATCGGTTGCTACGCTGCAATTGTTGGCAAAGCTTTTTATGAAGGAAGAATAAGTTTATCAGAATTAAGTAATTTTCAGTAAGACAACACATGCTCACAAAAAGGATTATACCATGTTTGGATATCAAAAACGGTGAAACCGTAAAAGGTGTAAATTTTGTGGATCTAAGAAGTGCAGGCGACCCTGTGGAACTGGCAAAAGAATATGTGCTTCAGGGTGCAGATGAACTTGTTTTTTTAGACATAACAGCAACTGTTGAAAATAGAAAAACATTGGTAAATCTGGTAGAGAAAGTTGCCGAAGCTATCAATATTCCATTTACAGTTGGTGGCGGAATTTCTACCATTCAGGATGTGGATGCTTTATTAAATGCCGGTGCCGATAAAGTTTCCATCAATTCTTCAGCCGTCAGAAATCCGACATTAATTGATGAATTATCAAAACAGTTTGGCGTGCAGTGTATTGTCGTAGCAATAGATACCAAAATGGAAGATGACTGGAAAGTATATGTGAAAGGTGGCCGAGAAGCAACACCAATTTATACCAAAAATTGGGCAAAAGAAATTCAGGAACGAGGTGGCGGTGAAATTTTGTTGACTTCCATGAATCATGATGGTACTAAAAATGGGTTTGCTTTAGAAATAACAAAATGGTGTTCGGATAATTTAAGTATACCGGTAATTGCAAGCGGTGGTGCCGGAAATAATCAGCATTTTGCTGACGTTTTTAACATAGCCAATGCCGATGCCGCACTGGCAGCCAGTGTTTTTCATTTTGGCGAAATCAAGATTCCGGAACTGAAACAATTTCTTAAATCAGAAGGTGTAAACGTAAGAATATGAGCTTTATAAAAGTACATACCAAAAATTATCTGGTGATGCATGGTTATGATCATCATAACAGAGAAGTGCTGGAGAAAATTGAAATGGAACAGGCAACTGAAAAATTAATTGCCGTTCACCGAATTCAGTCTGTATCTGAACAGTATATTTTAACAACAGCTACTCATGGCAGGTTTATTTATTGGGAATATGAAGACGATTACCAAACGTTACTGCAAACCATAAAAGACTTTGGCTTATTGATTAATTAATTCCGTAAATTTATATTCAGCAATTCTTTAATTCTACCATTCAATAATTAATAATGACACCAGATTTTAGCAAAGACACAAACGGTTTATTGCCGGCAATTATTCAGGATTTCCAAACAGGAAAAGTGCTGATGTTAGGGTATATGAATGAAGAAAGTTTAGCAAAAACAAAAGAAATTAATAAAGTAACTTTCTATTCCAGAAGCAAGAACAGACTTTGGACGAAAGGCGAGGAGAGCGGTAACTTTTTAGAAGTGGTAGATATAAAAATTGATTGTGACAGCGATGCTTTTTTAATTAAAGTAAAACCGGTTGGACCTGTTTGTCATACTGGAAACGATACTTGCTGGTATGAAAAAAATAAAGACGAGTTTTCATTTTTACATTTCCTGGAAACTATTATTCAGGATAGAAAATTACATCCAAAAGA
>DAOORG010000182.1:0-1803 GCA_035389165.1 Chitinophagales bacterium | reverse complement strand
GCAGGTGTTTTGTATGTATAACTAAAAAAGAATTATAAACATGAGTATTTGGAGAGTTTTAATCAGCATCTTGTTTCCGCCATTGGCTGTATATGACAAAGGATGCGGAAGTATTGTCATCACATTTATCTTAACCTTAATTGGTTGGGTACCTGGTGTCATTGCAGCATTGGTTATTCTAAATAATCCAAAATACGAAGTAAGATAAATTTATGGGTTTTTTATGTTTCTAGGTTAGCCGTTCTGAATACTCAACTCAGAACGGCTTTTTTTATTCTTCCTTATTCTTAAACGGTCTGATAATTAAACGTAACGTTCTGTCGTACGTAAAATAATTATACAACCAACCCAATGTAACAGTAATTTTATTTCTAAAGCCGACTAAGCTCATCACATGCACAAACAGCCAGGCTAGCCACGCAATAAATCCACCCATTTTAATTCCTTTTGCTTCCATAACAGCTTTGTTTCTGCCTACCGTTGCCATAGAACCTTTATCAAAATATACAAATGGTTTTGCTGGTTTTCCTTTTAGTTGCGCAATAATATTATCCGCAACCAATTCACCTTGTTGTATAGCAACAGGTGCCACCATTGGATGTCCTCTCGGAAAATCCTCCAACACCATAGAAGCAACATCACCGATAGCATAAATATTTTCGTAATTTTTAACTTTGCAATATTCGTCTACTGAAATCCTGTTGCCACCAGCAATCGTCTCCGGTGCAAAGCCTTCCACCGGATTTCCTTTCACACCGGCAGTCCAGATAAGCGTTTCACTTTTTATCTTTTTACCATCTGCCGTAGTCAACACATCGCCGTCAAAATCCGTTACCATGGTATTCAGCCAAACGTCCACACCAAAATCTTTTACGTATTTCAGTACTTTCGCAGAATTTTCAGGATGCATGGCACCCAATAACCGATCACCGGATTCAAACAAATGGATCTGCATTTTTGTGAAATCTATTTCAGGATAATCTTTCGGTAAAATATTTTTACGCATTTCACCTAATGCACCTGCAAGCTCCACACCGGTAGGTCCGCCACCAACTATAGAAATATTTATAAGTTCTTCTTTTTTAGAGTCATCATAAGTAAGTAAAGCTTCTTCAAAATTTTCCAGAATGAAACTACGCAGATTCAGCGCCTGCGGTATGTCTTTCATCTGCATCATTTTTCCGGATACTTCTTTCGGAAATTTGAAGAAATTCGTCGTGCTACCGGTTGCAATAACTAAATAGTCATATTTCAAATCGCCAATATCCGTATGTACTTTTTGTGCAAAAGTATCCACATTTCGTACTTCAGCCAATCTGAATATGCCGTTTGGAATTTCCTGCATGAATTTACGTAACGGATAAGCAATACTTCCGGGTTCAAGTCCGCCGGTAGCCACCTGATACAACAAAGGCTGGAAGCAGTGATAATTATGTTTGTCCAGCATGACAATCTGTAAATCCTGATTTTTCAATCGTTTTGCCATTTCAATGCCGCCAAAACCACCGCCAATTATAACCAGACGCTTTTGTCCGGTAGAAGGAATTTTTAAATCCAAAATAGTTTAATTTTAGAGTTATAGAATAGTTGAATTATAGAATTTTATACGTGTAAATTTAGTCTATAAATCTCGTTTTTTAGGTACACTGCTATTTATTTCTATTATCTTAGCCATTCAATAATTCTTTAAATCAATAATTTATCAATTGTTATGTCGCACATACATTTAATTAAGAAAGAAAATTACGGAATTATCCAAATGGATAGAGAGAAAGCAAATCCGATGAACCATGAGTTTGTTGC
>DAOORG010000181.1:2618-5449 GCA_035389165.1 Chitinophagales bacterium | reverse complement strand
TATTTTGAAGAGCAGTAGTTCTGTTTTTGCCATCAGAAGATGGTAATAAATGATAGCCTGCTTTCTGATAATCTTCATTCAGTAACCAGGCAATAGACCAGAAATGAGGTATTTGCCAGAAAAACTGAATAGTAAATAATAAAATGCCACCTAATCCAATTGTACCGGTTGCTGCTGTCCAACCAATTAATAAAGGCATAGAACCAGGAATTGCACCGATAAAAACGGCAACCGGACTAATCTTTTTAAATGGAGTATAAATAAAGGCATAAGATATTAATGCTAAAGCACCTAGTAAACCACTTACCGGATTAAATACAACACCTAAAATAAAAATACCGATAACACCAGTGAAACCAGCGATAAGATATGCTTCAATTGGCTTCATTCTTCCAGCAGGCAACGGACGGTTTTTTGTTCTGTCCATCAGTTTATCTGTGTCTTTCTCAATAAGTTGATTAATCGTATTGGAAGATGCTGTTACTAAAAAACCACCTAATGAAAGCAAGGTAATTTTAAGCCAATCTGCTGCAAATGGATTTGCTAACAAATAGGCCATAACGGCAGAAAACACTACTAAAAAAGACAAGCGGAATTTTGTCAACTCCATAATATCTTTCAATTTAAGAGAAAGTAGTTTTCCAATAGAAGGCTTATCAATATATATAGTATCTGTTTTCACTTTAGAAAAACAATTTGAATGTTAATGGTGAATTTTATCTTTTTTCTCTTCTTCTGTTAATGGAACAGTTTGTGGAATGAAATCTACATCACTATCCGGATTTCTGCTGTAGTCATATGGCCAACGGTGTACAGTAGGTAAGTCACCTTCCCAGTTACCGTGTATACCTTCAATTGGAGAAGTCCACTCCAGTGTATTTGCCTGCCAAGGATTTTGAGTTGCTTTTCTACCTCTGTACATACTCCAAACGAAGTTTACCAGGAATACAAATTGTCCAAGGAATACTATTACGGTTACCACACTAATTAACTTATTAAGATCGCCGTATTGTGCAAATGCTTCAATTTCATTGAATGAATAATATCTTCTTGGCACACCAGCAAGACCGATGAAGTGCATAGGCCAGAAAATCAGATAAGAACCAATAAAAGTGATAGCAAAATGTATGTATGCCATTGTATCATTCATCATTCTTCCAAACATTCTTGGGAACCAGTGATAAATACCTGCAAACATTCCAAAGAATGCTGCGATACCCATAACGATATGGAAGTGAGCAACAACAAAATAAGTATCGTGTAATTGAATATCAATAGTTGAATTACCTAACCAGATACCAGTTAAACCACCGGAAATAAACATAGACACAAAACCGATGGCGAACATTGAAGGCGGTGTAATTCTGATATTTCCTCTCCATAATGTCGTTAACCAGTTGAACACTTTAACAGCAGATGGAATTGCAATTAATAAAGTAAACAAGGTAAATACAGAACCCAAGAACGGATTCATACCTGACAAATACATATGGTGTGCCCATACAATAAATCCAAGTACTGTAATACCAAGTATAGAGAAAATCATTGCTTTGTAACCAAAGATTGGTTTACGTGAGTGAACTGCTAATATTTCAGACACCATTCCCATTGCCGGTAAAATGATGATGTATACTTCAGGGTGACCTAAGAACCAGAATAAATGCTGGAATAAGATTGGAGAACCACCTGCGTATGGTAAAGCTTTACCACCAATTACGATATTTGATAAATAGAAACTCGTTCCTAAACCTCTGTCAAATATCAATAATACAACACAAGAAACCAATACAGGGAAAGACAAAACACCAATTATAGCTGTAAAGAATAATGCCCAAACAGTTAATGGCAATCTAAACATAGTCATACCTTTAGTACGCATATTTAAGACCGTTGAAATATAATTCAAACCACCAAGTAACGTTGAAACTACGAAAAACACCATTGCTATTAACCAAAAAGTCATACCATTTCCTGAACCAGGAGATGTTTGTGGTAATGCACTTAATGGCGGATAGATTGTCCAACCTGCAGATGCAGCACCCGTTGGTAAAAACAAAGAAGCAAACATGATAACACCAGCCAATAAGAAAAACCAGAAAGACAAGGCATTCATTAATGGAGAGGCCATATCTCTGGCACCAATTTGCAATGGAATTAAGACATTGGCAAAAGTTCCACTCAAACTCGCTGTTAACACGAAGAATACCATAATAGTACCATGCATCGTAATCAATGAATAATATGCTTCAGGATTTAGCTTACCATCTGTAAACCAAGAAGAGAAAATTCTTTCTAAAATTGGGAAAGTTTCATCCGGCCAGCCTAACTGCACACGAAATAAAACTGACATACCGCCACCAACGATGGCCCAAAGCATACCTAAAGTCAAAAACTGTTTACCAATCGTTTTATGATCTAAGCTGAAAATATATTTAGATATAAATGTTTCCGTGTGATGATGACCACCTTCATGTCCGTGACTGTGAACGTGTTCATCTACATGCTGGTCTGTAACTGTTGTCGTTTGCATATATTTGGGTTTGACTTTTTGAATTAATTTATTTTGCAACTTTATCTTTATCAGCCATTGCAACCACTTTTACTTTTGCTGTATCACTTGCATTTCCTTCAGATGGTTTTACAACGGAGTAATAATATGATTTCTGTTCACTAAACCATTTTTCATATTCTTCCTGTGTTACCACTTTAACTGTTTTTTTCATATTGTAGTGACCTGAACCACATAATTTATTACAAGCTACCACATATTCGAAATTTGGATTTTTAGTTTCTCGTTTCATTTCTTCAGTTGTTACCGTTGGTCTGAACCA
>DAOORG010000181.1:0-2518 GCA_035389165.1 Chitinophagales bacterium | reverse complement strand
ACGATCTGCTCCAGCATAACGTACAACCCAAGCATATTGTTTACCTGTTACTTCAATTAATACAGCTTCTTTAGGTGCAGGTGAAAATATTTTAAACCATTTTTGAATACCAAATCCGATTAAGAATGTTAAAACAATTGCAGGCACTACTGTCCAGGCAACTTCCAATTTGTTGTTATCTGCAAAGAAATATGCTTTTCTGTCTTTTCTGTAGTGATATTTGTATACAAACCAGAATAAAAGAAATTGTGTAATAACAAACACGACACCCGTTAAAAGCAGTGTTGCATTTAATAAATCGTTAATCCAAACACCTTGCTCTGAAGCCGGTTTGGGTAATAAAGTCGGCGCGTAAACATAACAAGTAACTAATGAGTAAATAAGTACAGCAAACCCGATTGCAGATGTAAACAATGCACCGTTACCAAATGATTCTCCTTGTTCGTCACCTGAACGTAAAGATTTGATTAAATCGGACGCCTTGCTTATTTGTACAATTACGATGTACAATAACACTAACGTTAATAAGCCTAATATAATTGCCATGTCTGACTATGTTTTAAATATGATGATGATAACTTTCATTTACGTATGGATGTGTGGTAGACGCTAAGTCTTTTATTTTTGATAACATCGCTAATGTGATGTAAACAAAAACACTTCCAACCATCAGGAACAATCCAAAGCTGATTAAACCGAAACCGCCTTTTGGTAATAATGCCGGGCAATTCATTAAATAGAATGCTGCAAACTGACCTAAAATAATAATGATAGCTGCTACTACGGTAACATTAACACTTCTCTTGGATTCTCTTTTCATTAAGATAAAGAATGGTAACACGAAATTGAAAATAAATGCTCCGTGGAATAAAATACCGTAATTATCTATGTTTCTTCTTAAACGGAAATACTCTGTTTCTTCAGGTATATTTGCATACCAAATCAACATGTACTGAGCAAACCAGGTATAGCACCAGAATACACTAATAGCAAACATTAATTTAGCAACATCATGTTTATGATTTTCATTTACATTTGGTAAGTATCCTTTAGCTTTTAAAAAGTGTATGAATAAAATTACAATTGACAACATGGTTACAGCAGCACTAGCCATTGTGTTCCAGGTAAACATGGTACTGTACCAATGCGGCTGAATTGACATTGACCACAACCAGGTAGCAAATGTATTGATTACGAAAGATATCATTACAATTGTAATTGCAGCTATAACACGACTGGTTGAAAATAGTTTTCTAGTTGGATTACTATCCATATCTGTCAATGTTTTCCACCATTTGTAAGTTAACGCTAAACAAGAACCTGCGATAATAACAAAGAATGTCCAGAACGTTGTCATATTAAGGAAATCGTGTTTTGTATTCAACACTTCATCAAATCTTGGATCATTTTTGTCGTACAAGTATTCGTGTGTCCAATGGAAAATATCATGATTAAAGAAGATAAACATTACCAGTAAACAAACCAGAAAAACGCCAATAGTGGAAGCCATTGCCAATGGAATCTTCTGTATTTGAATTTGCCAGCCACCCCAAGCAATATTTGTAGCAGCCAGGAAAAACAATGCAGCTAAAGCAATATAAAATGCGAAATAGAAAATATTGTAAATATTAGCTACAATTGTCATTTTTAAAGTAGGGGCAGCATGACCATGTCCTTCTGTTGCAGCTTCGTGAACCGGTGCTTTTGCTTTTGCTTCTGCTACCGTTTCGTGAGTTGCATGATTATTTGTTGCGTGATTATCGTGGCTTTCTTTGTTACCAAAGAACAATACACCAAGTATAAGGAAAACTACTCCAATGCCGAATGCAATAAAGATATTTTTCTTGGTGCCCGAATCAAAAACGTATGTATTCATCGCGAGAATCTGTTTAATTTATTATTTTGATTTAGTTGAATCTGCAGGTGTGGTCGCATCAGCAGACGGTTTAGCTGTTCCTTGTAATGTTTTCACATAAGTTAATACCAACCAACGCTCTCTATGGTCTAACTGAGATGCGTATGAACCCATTAGATTTTTTCCGTACATTAATGTGTGGTATCTTTTACCATCAGCCAAAGACAATAATGGTTCCATCAGGTAAGACGGTGGTGGTGGAAATTTATTGATTTGAACAAGATGTCCTTGCCCGTCTCCTTTGTCACCGTGACAAATAGCACAATTTACTGTATACAGATATTTACCCTGACCATCAACTTCTTCTTTTGTAAATACAAATGGATTTGTGATTAGTGAAGCTGATTTTTCATAATCAGAATCAGATAATGGATATAAAAACTTTCCTCTGGCTACGCTTCCTTCCGGTGCCATCTGGTTTGTCTTTCCGTCTTTAAAAACAGAACTTTCTGAACCGGCATCCGGTGCTACGTGTTCTGTCATATCAGCCATGTACTGTCTTCCCGGCTTTTTAGCACTGCGAATACATGACGTAAAACCAAGCACTAAAATGATTAATATGATTTGATATTGTTTCAACATGATGTTATACTTCTTTTTGAT
>DAOORG010000180.1:0-5460 GCA_035389165.1 Chitinophagales bacterium | reverse complement strand
AAAATGTCGTCGCTTAAGCCTAAGGCTCTAAATCCTTCCATAAAAATTTTTAATACTAATGAACTGCAAAGATACGCTGATTAGCTGAATGTTACAACGAAAGGATGTGTATATGGTGTTGCTATTGAGTTAATTAAAGTAAGTTTTGTTCTCGAAAACTGCAATAACTTTGCTGTGCAATAATAATATGATCTAAAACGGCAATCTCTAACATTTTCCCTGCTTCCACGGCATTTCGCGTCAATCGTATGTCTATTTCGCTTGGATTCAGATTTCCCGAAGGATGATTGTGACACAGAATAATACAACTTGCCAGTTCTCTAACGGCTATATTGAATATCATTTTCATGTCGGCAACCGTACCGGAAACGCCACCGCTGCTGATTTTGTGTTTGGATATAAACCGGTTATTTCGGTTGAGGTAAACCACCCAAAATTCTTCGTGCGGCAAGTCCGACAAAATCGGCGACAGCATTTCAAAAACGGCTTTGTGGTTGATTATTTTCTCCTGCGGTTTTGCTTCTGATTGCGCTCTTCGTCGTCCCAATTCCAACGCTGCAGCAATCGAAATGGCTTTTGCTTCGCCAATTCCATGGAATTGCATCAAATCCTGAATGGATTTCTTGCCGAGTTGAAATAAGTCGTGCTGTACGGAAGCTAAAATCTGTCTGGAAAGTTCTACTGCGGACTGTTTGGCATTGCCGGAACCGATAATAATGGCAATTAATTCGGCATCTGAAAGGCTGTGTTTACCTTTTAGCTGAAGTTTTTCTCTTGGCCGGTCTTCTTCCGCCCAGCATTTAATGGTGAGTTTGTTATCCGTATGCATAAAACAAAAATTGGTGTACCATTGAGATACACCAATCACTCATTTTCCATAAAAAATACGGAATTATTTTTCAACTATTTTTTCAATCCATTCAAATGCAGCATCACCTGAGACTTCAAATGTCCTGCTTTGTTATCGTGGATTTGGTTTCTTTTAGCTAATTTATCTACCAGAGATACAACGCTTCCCATTGTTTTTTCTGCTTCAGCTTTATCGGTTAAACCTAAGAATTTGCGTAATGCATTTCTCGTAGTTTTTCCATAATAACGGTTTGCTAATCGTTTCTTAGCCGTTTGTCTGATTCTCTTTTTTGCCGATTTATGATGTGCCATTTTTTCTTTTTGAGTGTGCAAAGATAATCAAACGTTTAGATTAAAAAAAGTGAATTTTAGGTTAATTCTGAACTTTTTGCATAATTCTTCGCTTATAGATATAAAATAACGCTTTTTAATACCTTTTTGTATTCAAAAGCGCGATATTTGCACTCTGATTAATATATACTTAACATGGAAGATTTATCGATTTTATCGAATGCACACCCGAGCTACATTGATGCTCTTTATCAGGATTACTTAAAAGACCAGAATTCTGTTGACCCGGAATGGAAAAAATTCTTTGCCGGCTTCGACCTGGCTTACAAATATGGTGAAAACGGCGCGCAACTGAATGGCGCATCAGCTTCAGGAAATATCGAAGTCGTTTCACCCAAAGAATTTAAAGTACTGAAACTGATCAGCGGCTACAGAAATAAAGGCCACTTATTAGCCAATACCAACCCTTTGCGTCCGCGCAGAGACCGACATGCCGACTTAGAATTGCATTATTTCAATTTAACAGAAGAAGATCTGGAAACGGAATTCCATGCCGGAAAAGAAATAGGTATCGGAAAGGCAAAGCTGAAAGACATCATTTCACGACTGAAACAGATATATTGCCGCACCATTGGTTGGGAATATAATTATGTGCTCGACAGAGACGAACGTGCGTGGCTGCGCGAACAAATCGAGCATGGCTATGTAGCTTATGAGCATCCGATAGAAAAGAAAAAAAGAATTTTATCCAAGCTAAATGAAAGTGAAGTACTGGAAAAATTTCTCGGCACCAAATATATCGGTCAAAAACGTTTCTCCTTAGAAGGCGGCGAATCTACCATTCCTGCGTTAGACTCTATGATAAATGTTGCCGCCAACCACGGTGTACAGGAAATTGTTATCGGTATGGCACATCGCGGTCGTTTAAATGTATTGTGCAATATTGTAGGAAAAACATACGAGCAGGTGTTCTCTGAATTTGAAGGCATCGCACCTAATGATTTTTCAACCGGAACCGGTGATGTAAAATATCACTTAGGCTATTCTTCTCAGTATGACACAATGGATGGCAAAGAAGTGTATATCAAATTACTACCTAATCCATCTCACTTAGAAGCCGTAAATCCAGTAGTACAAGGCTATTGCAGAGCAAAGGCAAATGCCATCTACGACGAAGATTACGATAAAATTTTACCTATTACCATTCATGGTGATGCGGCTGTTGCCGGACAAGGTATTGTTTATGAAGTATTGCAAATGCAATCGTTAAAAGGTTATACCGTAGGCGGAACAATACATTTTGTCATCAACAACCAAATCGGATTTACCACAGATTTCGATGATGCCAGAACATCAAATTATTGTACATCCATAGCTTCTACCATTCAGGCACCTGTTTTTCATGTAAACGGCGATGATGTGGAATGTGTAACGTATGTGGCTGAATTAGCAGCAGAATATCGTCAGCGTTTTAATAAAGATGTATTTGTGGATATGGTGTGTTACCGAAAATGGGGTCACAACGAAGGTGATGATCCATCATACACACAACCGCAGATGTATAAAATCATTAAAGATCATGTAGGTGTTCGGGATTTATATCAGAAAAAACTGTACGAATGGGGTGTTGCAGAAGCTGAATTTGCCAAAAAAATGGAAGAAGAATTCTGGTCAGAATTGCAGGCTCGACTCAATGATTACAAACAACAGGAAAAGAAATACAATCCGCAACCGACTGAATTAGCTTGGAAAGCATTGCGCAAAGCAACCAATGAAGATTTTGAATCTTCTCCGGAAACAAAAATTTCTAAAGATAATTTAGTGAAAATTATCAAAGCACTGGTAAAGGTTCCTGAAGGTTTCAAACCTTTAAAAAAGATACAGCAATACCTGGAACAACGTCGTGTACTGATGCGTGAAAACAATACGGTGGATTGGGCAGCTGCAGAATTATTAGCATATGGTTCAATTTTATTAGATGGTAAGGATGTACGTTTGAGTGGCGAAGATGTGAAGCGCGGAACTTTTTCGCATCGTCATGCTTGTTTATATGATGAAGTAACGAATGAAGAATACAATCGTTTACAACATATTGCAGAAGACGGCAAACAGGGAACTTTCAGAATTTTCAATTCCCATTTATCTGAATATGGTGTATTGGGTTTTGAGTTTGGATATTCACTGCCTTCGCCGGCACCGCTAACTATCTGGGAAGCACAGTTCGGTGATTTTGATAACGGCGCGCAAATCATCATCGACCAGTTTATTGCTTCCTGCGAAACGAAATGGAATCGTCAAAGTGGCTTAGTATTGTTATTACCACACGGGTATGAAGGCGCCGGACCGGAACATAGTTCTGCACGACTTGAACGCTTCTTGCAGCTATGTGGTGAGAATAATATGGTAGTAACTAATATTACTTCACCAGCCAATTTCTTTCATTTAATCAGAAGACAATTGGCCTGGTCGTTCAGAAAACCATTGATTAATATGTCGCCGAAATCCTTACTGCGTCATCCGAAATGCGTAGATAATATTTCAAAAATCTATGAAGGAAAATTCCAGGAAGTTATCGACGATGAAAACACTGTGGAAGCAAACGCAGTGAAAAAAGTATTGTTCTGTACCGGAAAAATCTATTATGATTTACTGGCAAAAAAAGAAGCAGACAACAGAACGGATGTTGCCATTGTACGAGTAGAGCAATTGTATCCGGTGGCAGACAAACAATTAGATGCTATCATTAAGAAATACGGCAAAGCCACCTTCCATTGGGTACAGGAAGAACCTATCAATATGGGTGCTTATGGTTTCTTATTATTAAATTACAATAAAGCAAAATACTTACAATGCATCGCAAGACCGCAGGCAGCATCACCGGCAACCGGTTTCAGCAAACTGCATGAAAAAGAACAAAAAGCATTGGTGGAACTGGCGTTTAGTTAATGCTTATTAGCTTATAGGAAAAATCAATTATCCATAAACTGCATAAACATTAAATTTGTCAAATAATCTTGAATCCATACATCAAACAATCTAAACAATGAGCAAAATAGAAATAAAAGTACCAACCGTTGGCGAATCCGTAACAGAAGTAACCTTATCATCCTGGTTAGTGGAAGATGGCGATTACGTAAAACTCGACCAGCCTTTAGCAGAATTCGAATCCGACAAAGCAACGTTTGAAATGCCATCGGAAGTGGCTGGCGTGATTACACGTGTTGCCAAAGAAGGCGATGATATTAAGATTGGCGGCTTAGTTGCCTATATCGACACGGATGCTGCAGCTCCGGAAAAGTCAGCAGTTGTTAGTCCACAGTCCACAGTCGATAGTCCACAGAAAAAAGAAGAAGTAAAAGTTGAAGAAAAAGCAGAAGCTAAAGTTAACGAAGAAGAAAATCTCAAATCTCAAATCTCAAATCTCAAATCTAATTACGCGTCAGGCACACCATCTCCATCTGCTAAAAAAATATTAGATGAAAAAGGCATTGATGTAAAAGATGTACAAGGCACAGGCGTTGATGGAAGAATTACAAAAGAAGATGCGCAGAAGTCGCAAGTCGTAAGTCGTGAGTCGTTAGAAAAAGCAGTAAAAGAAAAAACGGTTAGTCAGCCAATTGAGAAAGTAAGCGGTGACTTTTCTCGCAATGAAAGAACCGAGAAGATGACGCGTATGCGTAAAACAATCTCGCGTCGTTTGGTAGCTGTGAAGAATGAAACGGCTATGCTGACCACGTTCAACGAAATTGACATGACGCGTATTCATCAAATACGTGAACAATATAAAAAACCTTTTGAAGAAAAAAATGGTGTTGGCTTAGGCTTCATGTCGTTCTTTACAAAAGCGTGTGCCATCGCGTTACAAAAATTCCCGGCTATCAATGCGTACATCGATGATGAAAATATTATTTACCACGATTTCGTAGATATTTCTATAGCTGTTTCTACGCCAAAAGGCTTAGTGGTTCCTGTAGTAAGAAATGCGGAAAGCTTAACGTTTGCTGAAATTGAAAAAGAAGTGAAACGATTAGCATTATTAGGCAGAGACGGAAATCTTACAATGGAAGATATGGAAGGCGGCACGTTCACCATCACTAATGGTGGCGTATTTGGTTCTTTATTGAGTACTCCAATTATTAATGCACCGCAAAGTGCTATTTTAGGAATGCACAAAATACAAGACAGACCCATGGCCATCAACGGTAAAGTAGAAATACGACCGATGATGTACTTAGCATTATCTTACGACCACAGAATTGTGGATGGAAAAGAAAGTGTTGGATTTTTAGTAATGGTAAAAGACATGCTGGAAAATCCGGA
>DAOORG010000179.1:2403-5470 GCA_035389165.1 Chitinophagales bacterium | reverse complement strand
TCTTAACTATTCCTCGAATCCTCGCCCCAGTTCAATTTTTCACGTAAGGTATTTAGATAAGAGCTTTCGGGCATTCGAAGCAGCTTGAAGGTAAAATTGGCTTTGCGGACTGCCAGCTGGTAGGTATCATCTACATTGATGGAACGCGAATCTATAGAACATAAGAAATTATTGCTTCTGCATTCTACTTCAAAAGAAAGTACGGTATTGTCGGCAATAATAATTGGTCGTGCGTTTAAATTGTGTGGCGCCACCGGTGTCAGCACAAACGTACCTGAGGTAGGAAATACGATCGGGCCTCCGCAACTCAGCGAATACGCCGTGGAGCCTGTTGGTGTAGCAATAATTAAACCATCTGCCCAGAACGAATTTAAAAATTCACCATTCAGATACACGTGCACCACAATCATCGAAGACGAATCGGTTTTATGAATCGTGAATTCATTCAATCCGTAATTCACTTCACCAAAAACCGGCTTGTTGGTTTCCACACTAATCAGCGTTCTGTCTTCAATTGAATAGGTGTTTTGTTCTATTGAATCAATCAATTCTTTAATGGCTTCTTTATGAATATCTGCTAAAAAACCGAGCCTGCCCATATTAATTCCGGCAACCGGAATTTCACTGTCGCGCACCAAATGCAAGGTGTCCAGTAACGTGCCGTCGCCGCCAAGTGTTAGTAATAAGTCAATACTTTTCTTAACGTCGTGATGTGTTTTAAACGTACCGATTTTTTGTTTCTGCAGGTGTTTTTTTATCACTTTATAATACTCATCATAAATAAGAAACGGAATTTCGCGCTTAGAAAGTTGTGCAATTAATTCCAGCACATATGGTGTATGTTCTTCCTTAAAAACGCGGCTATAAATTCCTATGGTCATTCAATAAGTAATAAGTGATAAGTAAAAAGTGATAAGAAGAAAGTAATTAGTTTAATTTATAAGATACTTACTACTTATACCTTTCTGCTACAATGGTTGTTCAAAATGTAAATATACGCCTTTCTTCAAATATCTGTTTACGCTGTATTCTATACGAAACAACTTGGAATTAAAGGTGACGAAATTAAGTCCCATTCCGTATCCAAACTGCCATTTGTTTTTGTACTGATTATTTTCCGTAAAGTATCTATCCCAAACATAGCCGGCATCAAAGTAGGCAGTAAGGTATAAATTGAGCGGCAGATAAGCGAGTGAAGAATTCAGTATTCCGGCATTTTTACCTTTAAATTTCTGGATTTTACTCAATTGAAAACTGAACACACGGAATCGGTATTCGTTTTTAAACAACAGAAAATGTTGTCCGTCCATCACGTTTAGTTCATAGCCTCTGATGGCATTTTCTTCGTAGCCGAACGATTTGATGTATTGTAAATTATACGGTTGTTTTAAAGGCCAGGAAAACTGCCATTTTAACATAGCTGCAGCAGAAAATCTGGGTTGTTTTTTCCATTGAAAGTATTTACTCAACTGAAAACCTGCTGTAGTCATACGTGTTTTCATAAACCCTAATCCGTAATTCATAAAATTCACCGACATATACCAGCCGGCTGTCGGATACGTTCTTACATTTCTGTAATCGGCGATATAGGTATATCCGATTTTAAAATATTGCTGTCGTTTTTCACCCAAAAAATAATCCGGATTTGCTCTGAATGCCGAGTCGCTGATGGCAGTGATGCCGTATCCTGTTGTGAAAAAATGAGTGTTGTGTATTTTCTTGCGGAAGGAAATCTGCGGTGTGATTTCAATTTTTTGTTGTTGCCATGTTTTCCCGATATCCATAAATGCCAGTCGGTCATCCACCGTATTGAAGGCGATGCGTTTTGTGCGCAGCATGGTAAAAAAGATGGATAATCCAACCTGTTCTTTTTTGCGGTTAAATTGCGGAATGGCATAGCCGATATCCATACGCTGTGCGAAACCGAAGCTCATACCAAATTGCAGCACATCATTTCTGCCGGTAAGATTTCCGTAGTTAATTTGTGCTCCGTATTGCAGGCGTTTGAAATCGTGGTTGTATTGCTTCCACCATTCAACTACGTTACGGTCGGCAAACCTGATGATAGGCACCGGAATAATTACCCAGCGTTCTCGCACCTGAATAAACAAATCGAGGCTATCGTTTTCCCAGTTTTTAATATTTAAACTAACCTCGTTAAATAGACCAATATTGAAAATGTTAAGTCGCTGTTGCAATAAGGTCGCATCCATTTGATTGGCCGGAAACGAATCGTTTTCGTGCAGCGTCATTTCGCGGTGAATGACAAACGGTTTTGTTTTTTTGTTACCGGCAATCATAATCTTTCTGATTTTTAAATAGCTGATGCTGTCTTGCGAATAGACGGTGCAAGCGGTAAAAAACAAAAGATAGAAAATGATTTTCTTCAAGCCTTAATTATTGACACAAAGGTACGCTTTAGTAGTAAGTAGTAAGTAGTAAGTAGTGAATTTTTTATTAGGTTGATTAAAAGAGGAACAAACCGAATACCTGACCTATCATTCCGACAAGAAAACCCATATAGACTTCTTTTAGCGTGTGTGCGCCTAAATACAATCGTGCGGTTGCCACTGCGCCGGTGAGCAAAATGATTCCGATAAAATAATAGCTCATATCTGACGGCGAAACGAAGACCAGCAACATGATGGCGGTGAGCACACCGCTGATGCCTACCATGTGTAAACTTATTTTATAAAACACGTTGATGACAAAAGCTATAAAAAGAGATGCCAAGGTTCCCATCATAAAGACACCCATCATATACGGAAAGTTGATTTTGCGGGTAGCCAGATATGCCCATACATAAAATATAATGGTGGCCACTAGCGGAATGATTCGTTGTTTATGGTCGGGCATTTCGAGGTCTTCTATGAAGCCAAGTTTTCTCATCAGTAAAATGGCTATTGCCGGAAACATGAAGGTATTGATGATGATTACCGCTATTACGATTTCTGATGACAAGCCTGCAAAGGAAAATGGATTCGTGTATAACAATAGCAACGTAAACCAGGTTGTTATCAGCAAAGGATGGAAAACGTAGGATAGTATTTTAGAGAGGATTTTCATT
>DAOORG010000179.1:0-2303 GCA_035389165.1 Chitinophagales bacterium | reverse complement strand
TTTAGTTGTTCGCGGTATTTTGCTACGGTTCTGCGTGCAATATTGTAGCCTTTTTCTTTGAGTTGTTCAGTTAAAAACTCGTCGCTCAGCGGTTTGGATTTGTCTTCCACGGCAATCATATCTTCGAGTATTTTTTTCACTTCTCGCGTAGATACTTCTTCGCCGCCTTCCATTTGCAAGCCTTCTGAGAAGAAATGTTTTAAAGAAAAAACGCCAAATTCCGTTTGGCAATATTTACTGTTGGCCACACGTGAAACGGTTGAAATATCCAAACTGGTAATTTCTGCAATGTCTTTTAAAATCATCGGACGCAGTTTCATTTCATCACCTGTCAGAAAATATTCTTTCTGGAAAAAAACAATGGCTTCCATGGTCACAAATAAGGTATGCTGGCGTTGTTTTATAGCGTCTATAAACCATTTTGCTGAGTCTATTTTTTGCTTGATAAAAACCACCGCTTCTTTTTGTTTTTTATCTTTCATGCTGCCTTTTCCGTAAGAAGTCAGCATTTCTTTAAATGAATCGCTGATGCGTAAATCCGGTGCATTTTTTCCGTTGAGCAATACTTCCAGCTCACCGTTATTGTTTTCTACCGTAAAATCCGGAATGATGGTTTGATGATTTACGGAAGATGTTTCAGATGCACCGCCTGGTTTTGGGTTCAAGTGCAGAATAATATCGATTGCTGCTTTCAGCGTAGCTTCATCAATATCCAGCGATTTCAATAATTTATCGTAATGTTTTTTTGTAAAGGCGTCAAATTGTGTGTTGATGATTTTCAACGCCATTTTTACATTAGCATTTTGTTCTTTGCGCTCTAATTGTATTTGCAGACATTCCTGCAAGTTGCGTGCGCCCACACCAGACGGATCGAAGCGATGAATGGTGCGCAGTACTTCTTCAATTTCTTCTACCGTGGTAGTCAGATTTTTCTGAAACGCCAGGTCATCCACTATTGCATCTAACTCACGACGCAGGTAGCCATCATCATCTATGCTGCCGATTAACTGGTCGGCAATTTGCCATTCGTGATCATCTAAATCCAGCAAATGCAATTGCTCATCTAAGAAATCGTGAAAGGTTTTTCCAACAGCTAAAGGCATTGTTTTTTTATCTTCTTTGCCTTTGTAATCGTCGCCGCCATCGTTGTATTCATAGTCGTCTTTGGTATATTCCTGCACATCTAAACTATCTGCAAAATCGTCTTCTGCATTGCTTTCATATTGTTCATCATCGTCATCGCGGATTTGTTCCGGTTCTGATAAATCTTCTTTTTCGCCATCATAATCAGACAAGCTTTCTTCCAGCGCCGGATTGATTTCTAATTCTTCTTTAATGCGTTGTTCTAAGTTTGCGGTTGGAACCTGTAATAACTTCATCAGCTGTATCTGTTGCGGCGACAGCTTTTGTAATAATTTTTGTGATAGACGTTGATTGAGCATTTTTGGAATTAGAGAATTGTATAATTATAGAATTGGTGAAAGTTTGATAGTACAAAAATACGAAAATGAAATTAGATTGAAATTTGATTTTTATTTTATTAATTTTTTATATGCAGTAATTGATAAAATATTTATTTTATTAACTGATTTCATATTTAACAATGGCTTGTCTCCTGTTACTAAACAATAAGACTTTACGGTATAACACAAATCAAACAAATAATTATCTTTTACATCTGGTGCTCTATCAAAACGTTCGTCAATTTCTATTTCGATGGTAATTTTTTGTATAAAGTTTAGATATTCTTGAGAAGCAGAAATATATTTTGATATTTTTCTTCTGGTTAATACATCTGTAATTTCGTCAATCTGCCTTTTGCAAGTAAAAATTTGAATATTAAAATCACTATAGAAATAAACAAGTTCTTCCAGCTTATTTTTTAAAATCAAATGAATATAATAATTGCTATCAAAAACAACTTTGTCTGTTTTCACTTAGTAGTTTTTACTTTGCGCTGTTTCCTAACTTCATTAATAGTATCACAAATTTCTTTCATTGTAATATTATTTGGTTTTGACTTCAGACGACGTGCTTCTTTTAATAATGCATTGCGTTCTAATGCTTTCAACAAATCTAATTGCTTATTTGCCGGAAGTTGTTCTACATATTCAGAAATCTGCGAAACTATGTTAGATTGTAACTGCATTGTAATTTCTATTTATTCAAAATTAGAAAAAATAAACTAAAATCGCTTACTAAAACTCGGCGCTTTTTGGATAACGTGGGAACGGAATCACATCGCGGATATTGCTCATACCTGTTACAAACAATACCAAACGCTCAAAGCCTAAGCCAAAGCC
>DAOORG010000178.1:0-5480 GCA_035389165.1 Chitinophagales bacterium | reverse complement strand
CATATTTGATTCATAAATCAAAACGAATTAATATGAAGCACTTATTTTTTATTCCGATGTTGTTAATTGCTTTTGCTGCAAATGCCATTAACATAAATGATTCTAAAATTACAGATGTTACTGTGTTTAGAAACTACGCCAAAGAAACGCGCCTGGCAAACACTACAGTTCCGGAAGGCAACAGCGAAATTATCATTTCTAACATTTCTACTTTTTTAGATGAAAACTCTTTGCAAGTAGCTACAAAAGGAAATGTAAAAATTTTATCGGTTTCATCACGCTTAAATTATTTGACAGATAAAACAAAATCTGCACAGGTAATTAAGTTGAATGATTCTGTTGAGATTTTAAATGACGAGATTGACTGGCAAAGTCAGCAATATTATTCTTATCAGGATGAACTAAAAATTCTGGATGAAAACAAAAAATTATCCAACGATAAAACAGTATATACTGCTGCACAGGTAAAAGAGTTGGCTGAATTATATCGTGTGCGTTCTATTGAATTGAGAAAATACATGTATGATTTAACGAAAAAACAAAAAGCAGGAAGAGAAAAAATTACGCGCATCAAACAACAGATTGCAGAATTAAACGGAAATCAAAGCACCACGGTAAAAGAAATTGTTTTAAAAGTAAATGCAAAAGTAGCTGGTGCAGTTTCGTTTAAATGTTCCTACATCGTAACAAATGCATACTGGACACCGATATATGACATCAGAGCAAAAAATATCAACTCACCGTTACAATTGGACTGCAGAGCTAAAGTGGTGCAAAACACCGGCTACGACTGGAAAGATGTGAAACTAACTTTATCTACCGCGAATCCATCTGCCAATCACGATCGACCTATTTTATATCCAATATATGTCGACTTCTTCCAACCGGATTACTATCAGTATAAAATGAAAAAGAGCGCCACTTATGGTGAAAACCAGATGATGAATATGGCTGCTGCACCGGCAAAAGTAGATATAGCAAGAGCGTATGATAATGCAGAATTTGATGAAGGAATGAAAGCCGATGATAACAACGTAACCATACAGGAAGGAGAGATGGCTGTTGAATACAATATCGAAACATTGCAAGATGTAGAAAGCGATAATAAAGAACACATAGTTGCCATTCAGGAAATTGAAATGCCTGCTTTATATTCATATCATACGGTTCCAAAATTAGATATGACTGCATACTTGCTGGCGCGTGTTACCGATTGGTCTAAATATAACTTGCTTGCCGGTGAAGCCAATATTTTCTTCGATGATAATTATGTTGGAAAATCGTATTTGAATCCGAATGTAAGTGCTGATACTTTATTGATTTCTTTAGGCAGAGATGAAAAAATAAATGTGAAACGTGTGAAGTTAAATGATTATTCTGCTAAAAAATTATTGAGTGGAAATATCAGAGAAACGAAGGCATTTGAAACAACAATTAAAAACAATAAAAACACAGCTATTGAAATTGAGTTGTTAGATCAATATCCGATTTCTAAAAATTCGCAGATAGAAGTGACGTTGGAAGATTCAAATGGTGCCACCATTACAGAAGAATATGGCAAGTTGTTATGGAAAATAAAACTGCAACCGAACGAATCCAGAAAGATAAAACTGGTGTACACCATTAAGTATCCGAAAGACAAACAGGTGAAAGAAGGTCAGTAGCAGTAAAGACTTATGACTTTCGACTAAACTTGGCATCAAACTTGTAATTATACACTTGAGTTAGCCGTTATTCTTGTGGTTTATTTAGGAGCCGTTCATTTTTGGACGGCTCCGCTATTTATAAAAAAGCCATCTTGCAAAACAAGATGGCTCTGTATTTATTAAATCTGAAATTAAAATTATTCTACAACAGGTTCTAAATAACGTGCATAAGAATAACCTTCTTCACCGTCGTCTGTTCTCACTAACCACCATTGCTCACTGGATTGACTTACCAAAGTGATGATTTCGTGATGTGCCGCTTTTCCAACAATCGGTTGGTCTGTACCTGGACCTTTTCTAATATTCAGGTTAGAACTTTGAGTCACTACTTTTACTTTAGTAACAGTAGCTGCAACATCAACATTTACGTTTAATACTAAATCACCGGAGACAAAATTCGGATCAATTTTATCATACACAGCCCAAAGTTGGTCTTTCACAGCACCGCTTGGTGCCGTTCCATCAATGTATAAAACATTGTCTTGTTCTCTTACCTGTAAATCTGAAACACCGGAAACACCGGCAGTATCAATTATTTCTTTATATTTTACTTGTAACATACTTTTAATTATTTAACGGTTAATTTGTTATCCACTTTTTTAGGTTTTAATGCATTCAAAGACATCATTAATTTAGGTAAGTTTGTTTTTTGTATTTCACCTGTTAATGTGATGATGCCATCTTTAACATCAGCTTTTACTGTACCAAAATCTTTTACAGCATCGGCAACTGCAGAAATTAAGGCAGCATCTGCACTTACTTCTACCGGTGCTACAACAACCGGTGCTGCAACAGTACCATTGTTAACAACAGATTTTACACCTTTTACAGCTTTTGCAGCTGTTTCTGCAGCAATTCTTGCTGTTTCATCTTTAAATTCACCGGTAATGGTAGCAATACCATCTTTCACTTCGATAGTTGCGCCTGCGGCATCCGGAATTGCACTAATTGCCTGTTCAACAGCAGTTTTAATGTCTGCATCTTTTGGTTTACAACTTACAAAACCTACTGCAAGTGCAATCATAATAACTGCTAATCCTTTTGTTACTTTCATGTTTTTCATTTTTTTGTTTTAAATAATAATGCGAAAACTACATTATTTTTTCATTCTAAACTAATTTTTAGACTATATAATTCTTAAACCTACTTATTTTACATAATGTATTAAATTTAATTTTAATACGTTTGAAAAATAGGCAATACAAAATCAAAATTGAGTGTGTTGACTATGCGTATGACTTATCTTTGAAGAAGTTTTCAGCAAAATGAAAATCATTAAGATAAGATGGATGGAAATCTTTTTTAAAGAATTTGAAATATTCACTAATTAAATTTCCATGTAAATCTGCAAATAAACCGGTGCTGAATTCATAGAATTGTTTGGGCAATTTGCTTATTGTTAAATGCTTTCTGTCTTGATACAGCAACATAAACGTTCCAATTCCAAGATAAAAATAAAGTAATCCTGTAACAATTGGCATTAAACCTGCGCGTTTAATATGTTCATCTTTATCTACTTTTTGAAACACATCGTAAGCCACATTTTTATGTTCGATTTCTTCTGCAGCATGCCATTGAAATAGTTCAGCCATATCTTTTGGAACGATATCCTGATTTAACTCAACGTGTTCAAATAAAGCATGACCAAACAATGCTGTAAAATGTTCTAAACACACGGTAGCTGCTAAATCTATATTGTTGATACGTGTGCCTTCAATATTTATCTTTGCAATTATTTTATGTAACAATTTATCGATATGATTTTCGTAGCCTTTAATTACATAACCATTATCGTTTAAAATTTTCCAGAAACGCTCGTGCATAGAACTGTGAATGCCTTCCTGTCCGCAAAAATTACGCACTTGTTTTTTTAGCTTTTCGTCGTTAATTTCCTGCTGATGTTTTAAAACTGAATTCACAAAGAAACGTTCACCGGTAGGAAACACAATGTGCAATGCATTGATGAAATGTGTACTGAAAGGATTGTTTTTATAATAAAATCTTGGATTATCTGCATTGAATTTAAAATTGACCCGACGTACTTTAATTTCTTCAGGATCATAAGCTTTCTTTTCTGTTGCCGTTTTCTTGTTAGTGCTTGTTGTTAACATAAATCTTAAATTTTAATTAATCATATTATTTTCTCACGACTCACGATTTTTCACTTACGACTATTATGCATAATTTTTTCCTGCTAATAATTCTTCCGCTAAATGATAATTATCTATTTGATCAGGATGAAAATTAGGTCTGAAATATTGGAAATACTGAGAAGCTAATGTGCCGCCAAAGCTTTGCTGAAATCTGCCTAAGAAAGTGAGTAAATCTTTCGGAATATCTTTTGCTTTCACATCTTTATCTTGAGCTGTCAGCATAGCTGTTCCCAATGCCAGATAGAACCACAAACCCCAGGTGGCAATGGCCATTCCGCCAACACGCAAGGCATAACTGTCGTCTACTTTTTTCAATACATCAAAAGGAATGGCCTTGTGTTCAATTTCTTCTGCTGCGTGCCACATAAATAAATCTTTCATTTCCTGCGGCATTTTTTCTGTAATATCTTTATTGATAATGCCACTTTCTGCCAGCATGGCTGTGTAGTGTTCTAAGGCAACAGTTACACTTAAGGCGATTTTATTCCCTAATTGATTTTTGGTAAATGTTTTACGAGCCCAGGTTTCCAATCCATTCCAGGCGGTTTTACGGAACACATCCACAAACTTCATAGGTTGCAAATCTTGCGATTCCATGATGTCCCAGAATTTCTGATGTTCTGCATAATGCGTGCCTTCCTGACCAATAAAATTATCTACGCGTTTTTTTAATTCAGGATCGTTTTTATATACATCTGCAAATGCTTTCACACTTCTGATGAAGAATTTCTCACCATCCGGAAATGCCAGATGCTGTGCATTCATAAAATGTGTTGCGATTGGATTGTCGTTGTACCAGTGCTTTGGAAAAGGTTTTTCGAATTTGAAATTTACCTTTCTGATTTTTGCTTCCGGTTTTGCTGTAGCTGTTGCCATAAATTATTTTATTTATGGAAAATTAGACAAGATTCTACTACTTTAGGATAAACAATAGATAAGAACGTTTTTTTGAAGCATTATTAACGATTAACAATTGTTAATTGTATTCAGGTTAGTTGTTTTCTGTAAACTTATAACCTCTTAAAAATTCATCTACTTTCATACGTTTTTTTCCTTCTAACTGAAGTTCTAAAATATCCAGCCAGCCATCGGAACATTTGAAAGATAAATAGTTTTTATTGTCGGTTTTATAGTCGAAAGTCGATGGTTGATGGTCGATGGTTGATGCCTTTGACAATTGACTATTATCTATTGACCAATGACTTTTTTGCGATGCAAATATTTTCAATGTTTTTCCATTCAAATAAGTAAATGCAGCAGGATAAGGCGATAAACCTCGAATTAAGTTGTGAATTTCCTGAGCCGTTTTTTTCCAATCAATTTCGCATGTATCTTTAAAAATCTTTGGCGCATGATTGATAGTCGTGAGTCGTGAGTCGTGAGTCGTAAGTTCTTGTGGTTGTTCAATAACTTTATTTTCTTCAATAGCCTGAACTGTTTTTAACACCAATCCAGAACCAACATTCATTAATTTATCATGTACCGTTCCGGCGTTGTCTTCATCTTCAATTTTTATTTTTTCCTGTAAGATGATATTTCCGGTGTCAATTTCGTGTTGCAGAAAAAAGGTAGTTACACCGGTTTCTTTTTCACCATTGATAACTGCCCAGTTGATAGGTGC
>DAOORG010000177.1:0-5498 GCA_035389165.1 Chitinophagales bacterium | reverse complement strand
ATTTTGTTTTTTGTTCCAGCACTTTTGCTTTGTCCAGCAAGCGCATTTTTACTTCGCGGTTGCGCGCGTCAATCAAATTATTATCGTCCACTAAATATTCCACGCAGTTCAGCAGGAAATCTTTGTTGGCAAAAACTTGTCTGGAATATTTATCATAACCTAAAGCCAAAGGAACACCTTTCGCATCCAAATCATTAGAGGCAATATCACCATCCGCAATCACAATCATTTTATTCAAATTGCTTTTCGGTTTAAAGGTTACATTTTGTATCGCCAGCAATTTTTGTAAATCAGCGGTGAATTGATTTTTATACAGCGAAGAAAATTCACCTTCCAGCAACACCGCTAATGGAATATCTTTTTGATTGAACAGATAAGGATTTGGTTTTTGTTTAGCACCTTCCAGAAAAATCTGAAACGGCGTTTGCTGCGCACGTGAATAAGAAGAAGATGAAAGTAAAATGGTCTTTTTTACATTCGGATTATTCAATGTATCCAGAGAACTCACGAACTTAAACGCCACCGGATCCAGATTCTTTACAATCGGATGATTTTTTTTGTTGACCGACACCGGATAAAATACCCATGGAAATAATTTCGGCTGCGGATTGCCACCCACACTTTCAATAATCGGAATTTGATTGCAGTATAAATCCAGCACTAAATTATGGTCGGCACGCACGCCGTAGCGGAACAGCAAATCGTCTAAGTTCAACTCACGCGGAACGGCTACAATGCTGGGTGCCAGTTTAAAGCTATCTAAATCGCAAATAATATTATCTAAGAGCCACATGGTTTTGCCACCGCTCATCACATACTGGTCAATCAGAAATTTTTCATAATCGTTTAAAGCGGTTTGCGGTTTGGCAATCAGTAAAATATCAATTTCATTATTCAGCAGTTTATCTTTATCTAATTCTACTTTATCTAAAATGAAATTTTGTTCAGCCAGGGCTTTCAAAAATTCCTGAAGCGGTTCAATACCTAATTCTCCGTGACCTTGCAGAAATGCAATTTTTGTCGGATGGTCTTTCGTGATTTTTTGAATGCTATTAGCAAGTTTGTATTCTAAGAAACTAATAGAATTATTCAGGGAACCTTGCGCACCTACAGAAAATTGATTTTCCAGAATTTGCACCGGAATTTCTCTTCCGTTCGCTTTGATAATAGCACCGGGAAATACGAGTTTTTCGGTGAAGCCGCTCTGAGATTTCACTTCGAGGTTGGTGGGACGCAATCCTTTTTTCACCAATTCCATCTGGAAATCTTCCCGTTTTTTCTGGTCTTTAATGCTGTTGTAATCAAAGAAGTGAAAGGTGACCAGGCCTTTGGAATTGGTGCGGAATTCCTGCAATAATTCGCGTGTTTCGTTTTGTAAAATCTTAATACCTGCAGGTAAATCTTTGCCGCTCAGGTAAACTTCTACATCAATTTTTCCGTCTAAACCGTTCAGTAATTTTTTGGTGGAAGATGTAAGCGTATATCTTTTTTCTTCGGTTAAATCAAAACGATGGTAAAAGAAATTAGAAATCAGATTAATGACAATAACCGCCAATAAGCTAATGGCTAATACTTTTATGGATTGTATGAGATAATGGTTCTTCATTTTGCCCTAAATCCCTAAAGGGACTTTTTTGTTTTACCTGTTTTTTAAATTTCCATCTAATTTCTCCCTTTAGGGAGATTAAGAGGGTTTTACCATTTACGGCTTTCCAATGCTGTTCTTGTTCCGATTATAAATAAGCTTATTACGCTGATAAAATAAATAATATCTCTGGTGTCCACTACACCGCGACTGATGGAATCGTAATGTGCGTTTAATCCGATGGACTGAATAAAATAATCCAGTTGTCCCTGAAATACCTGCAGTGAGCTGATTCTGAAAAAGGCATCATACATCAGATAACACAAAAATACACCGACTAAAAAAGCGACGATTTGGTTGTTGGTGATGGAAGACGAAAAAATACCAATGGCCACAAAAACAGCACCTAAAAAGTATAAACCAATATAACTTCCATACGTTGCGCCACTGTCTATTGGTGCTTCTGTAAGACTTAATTTTTTTACGCAAACAAAATAAATGAGTGTTGGCAAAAAGGTAAATGTCCACAAAACGAGTGCTGCTAAATATTTTCCAATGACGATTTGAAAATCGGTAATCGGTTTGGTCGTTAAAAATTCTATGGTGCCGTTTTGTTTTTCATCGGCGAAAGTACGCATGGTAATAGCCGGAATTAAAAACAATAAAATCCACGGAGCTAATGTAAAAAAGGTATCCAATGTGGCATAGTTGCTGTCTAAAATATTTCCCTGAAAAATAAATAAGTTTAAAGCCAGCACCACAAAGAAAACAGCCATACTGATATACGCTATCAGCGAAGAGAAAAATAAGTTGAGTTCTTTTTTAAAAATGGCTTTCATTCTAATTGTTTACCCCTAACCCCTAAAGGGGAATCGGTTTGTATTTGTACTCCCTGTTCCTCCCTTTAGGGAGGTTAGGAGGGTTTATTCGTCAATTGCTGGAAGATATCTTCCAGGCTTTTATTTTCTTGTTTTAACGTTAGCAACGGATTGTTTTTGCTTACGGCAAATGCAAAAATATCTTTTCGTAATTGCATGCTGTCTTTTCCGTGTAAAATAAAATTGGTGTCAGAAAGCTTGTCAATAAGATGTACCTGTTGAATTTGTTGTAATTCATCCAGCTGAATCGTCTTTTCAAATTCTACTTCAATTAAAATTTCATTGTTTAATATGTTTTGTAAATTCTCTGTTTTATCATCTGCTACTAATTTCCCTTTATTGATAATGATGACGCGATCGCACACAGCTTGTACTTCCTGCATAATATGCGTAGAGAAAATTATGGTTTTTTCTTTTCCCAATTCTTTAATCAGGTTTCTGATATCCACTAATTGATTTGGATCTAAGCCAGAAGTAGGCTCATCTAAAATCAAAATTTCAGGATTATGAATCAGCGCTTGCGCCAATCCAACCCGCTGTTTGTAGCCTTTAGAAAGCTGACCTATTTTTTTATGTTGCTCCAGATTCAAGCCAACCAAATCTATCGTTTCTTTTATTTTCTTAGTACAGTTAATTTCAGACTTTGGACTATGCACCAGCAACGCAAATTCCAGAAACTCCTTCACATACATATCGTAATACAGCGGATTATTTTCCGGCAGGTAGCCGATTTTTTGTTTAACTTCTAATGGTTGTTTCACAATATCCAGGCCGCAAACGGAGGCCGTGCCTGCACTTGGCGGCAAATAACAAGTCAGCATTTTCATGGTGGTGGATTTTCCTGCGCCATTTGGGCCTAAAAAACCCAGTACTTCACCTTTCTTTGCAACAAATGAAATATTGTCTACCGCTTTTTGGTCGGCATATACCTTTGATAAATTTTGTACGGAAACAGACATCTTCAGTAGACAAAAATAAGCAATTTAATTACATTCAAATTCTTAAATTTAGTAAATATCAAAAGGTTTTAAGAAAAACTAGTATCTTTACAGCAGTCACGTATGAAATTCAATTTCAGATATTATGGTATTTTACTGGCATTGCTTGTAGCCTTGGTAAGCGCATGTAGTGTTGGCAATAAAGTGATACCGGATCCGGGTGGAAATTCCAATGTTGATACAACCAACACATCGTTAAATACATTTAATATTATTGTGTCCGGTGATACGTCGTTTGTGATGAGTATTTTAAGTGTCGATTCATTGAATTCGATACAAGATGATAGTTTGGTGATGACCGGTTTTGAGTTGAGTGGAGCAACAGTGATAGGTGCCTTCGGATTCAAAACGTATGCTTCAGCTCCTGGTGAATATCTTACAGAAGGTTCGCCGCCGGGAATTACCAGAGCAGAATTTGGTATTTTGAAAACTATCAGAGGCGCACGAAAAATTTACGGAATGAACCACGGTAAAATTATTATTACCGAACATGATGTGGTGGCAAAAACAATAAAAGGCAGCTTTGATGTCAACAATGAATTTAATATCACTGCTAATATATACTTAAGGTGTAGAGGTAATTTCTATCTGAGTTACCAGTAATTCTATTTCTCAACAGCTTTCTGAATATTTTCCAACACGTAATCCCAGGTGTAATATTTTCTTGCAAGCGCTTTTGCGTTATTGCTGATTTTATCCCAAATTGTTTTATTGGTTAGAAGTAAATTGATAGCATCGGCAAATTCCTGAGGTGAATCTTTGATAAACATATGTTCGCCATCTTCAGTTTTCAGGCCTTCCGCACCAATAGATGTTGTTACACATGGAATACCCATGTATAAGGAATTGACTACCTTCACTTTTATGCCGCTACCGAACCGCAAAGGTGTAATAAATACATTGCTGTTTCTGAAATAAGGTTCCAGTTCTTCTACAAAACCTTCAAGTATAATGTCTTTGTCGTTCTCGGCAATTCGTATTAAACGTTCGTCCGGATGCCTGCCAATGATGCGAAGTTTAATCGCCGGATTTTTTTTCTTCAGTAACGGAAATATATCTTTATAAAACCAGAGTAATCCATCGATATTGGCTTCCCAACTTAAAGTGCCTATATATAATAAGGTGTTGTTGTCAGGCTGAAACTGTAAGTTTTCTTGTTCCAACAAGCTATCGTCACCCAAGTGGTAAGTTTCCAGAAATTTTTGTTTATCGGCACCAATCTTTACCAATTCTTCAATATCATTCGGAGCTGCCAGTATGACGTCTGCTTTCCTGCAAATTTGCCGTTCATATTTTTTAATTCGGGATGCCTGATTGAGTAATGCCAGTTTTTTGGGCAGGCTTTTTTCAATGCCGGCATACCGTTTCCAGATTAAATATTCGCAGTTGTGTTCATGTAATACAATCTTGCCTTTAAAGTTTTCAGGAATGTATTGAAACATCACATAGTGATCGCAAAAAACAACATCGTACTGATGTATAATGGCATTTACTTTCTGCTTAAATGCAGCAGATTTATTCCTGAAAAGATTCAGCGGAATGCCTTGCAGATTTGATAGAATCAGATTTTTTGCCGTTCGCGGCACATTCAATTCTTCACTGATAAAATCAACTAATTGCACAGTTGTCTGAAAGGCAGCTCGATGTTGTGTGTCTTCATTTTTCAGTAAACAGGCAACGGTTAATTCATATCGCTCACTTAAAAAGTGCACCACTTTATTCGACTTTATCACACCGCCACTGACAGGCGGATATGGCAAGGTGGGTGTGAGGAACAGAATTTTTTTCATTTCTAAAATACATTATTTAAACACATAGACATATATTTTTTTTATAGAATTACGTGATGTGCAATTCAATACGGATATCCATAAAAAATACATAAGATGGAAGCTTTGCTTCCGCTACTGATTCTATTATATGTTCCGAAAATAATTTGCATGGTATATAATTGCTTAATTATCTATGTGCCTATGTGTTTTAAAATTATCAATCATAAAACTGCCAGGTAACACCTGCTCTGAATGTCCGGTCTAA
>DAOORG010000176.1:1251-5538 GCA_035389165.1 Chitinophagales bacterium | reverse complement strand
AAAAATGGAAACTGGAAGATCAGATTAACGAGATGATTTTTGATGTGTTGAGTTTACTGGATAAGGAACATCATTTTTTTATTCTGAATACCTATTCGCTTGGGTTCTCTTCGCTGATCATAGAAAATCTGATGCTGGATAATCTGAAGAAATTTGATTTTAAAAACGTGGAGCCGTCATTCGGAGAATTATATATTCCGTCTTCTACCAAACAGAAGCTGCCATTGGGTGTGTATTGCCGGTTTTAACTAAAAAAAGGCTGCTAAACAGCAGCCTCCTTAGAAACATAAAAACCCGTTGAGAGATATTTTTAATTTAAACGCAGGCAATTGCATTAAATTGTGCGGCAAGTCTTAAAATATGTTATTTAAAAAGTAAAATGGATTAGCCGTTGTAGGCAATTGCTTCGAAAAATTCTTTTTTCTTTCGTCTGGAGATTTCCACTTTTGAGTTATCAATCATCTTAGCCGAGTAGTTTCCGTTGTCGCTTTCAATGTTTTTTATCTTCGTGAGGTTGATGATAAAAGAACGATGAATGCGCATAAAATTAAGCGCTTCCAGCATTTCTTCAAATACAGAAAGCGTTTTGGATGCGACTATTTTCTTGTTATTTTCCAGATAGAGTATGGTATAATTGCTTTCTGATTCCAGTTTCAGGATATCTCCTACTTTGATGAAAATAGCACCTTCGTTGGTGTTGATCATAATCTTATTTTCCTGCAGATTTTGCTGTTTCAGCTTGTCTACATAAGCAGTTAATTCTTCTACTTTAAGTAGCTTGGAATAAATGTCCAGTCGTTTTTGTACTTTGGTAAGTGCTTCGTTTAATTCTGTCTGTTTAACGGGTTTTACGATATAATCAGCCGCATTTTTTTTAATAGCATCAATAGCATATTTATCATGTGAAGTGATAAAGATGGTTTCGAATGAGCCGAATTCATCATAATGTGTGAGCAGTTCCATTCCTTTGCCGTCTGGCAATTCCACGTCCAGTAAAACCAGTTGAGGACTAAACTGTTCTATGGCTTCTTTTGCCTGACGAATGGTGGAACATGTGGCGAGTAAGTTGGTTTTGATGGTTGCTTTCGGAAGCATGTCTAATAACATATCTCTGAATATCGGATCATCTTCAAGAATTACAACTGAAATCATAGGAATTGGTTATTGTATAATTCTAAAAATAATGCTTATTATTCATATTGCAAAGCAGATGGAAACAATAACTTTTTAAATAAAACAAAACAAAAAAGCAGCTCACAAAAGTGTCTGCTTTTAAATTTAGTAAACCAATTTTTTTATTCTTATCTGGAAATACGCTGATTAGTTGGGCATTTGTACATATTTACACTGTATTTGGTGTATTTACGTTCGTTGCTGTACTTAAGGTTGCTTTTGCAGGCAAACGAATTACATCCGATGCCGGTGTTTCTGCTGCAAGAGCTCAATACTAATGTCATTCCTGCAAAGAAGAATAAGATAAATGATTTAGCTGCTTTTACCATTTTTGATTTTGCTGTGCCTGCAACAAATGTGTTGTTAATTGCGTTGGCTGAGTTGGTTGTTTTTTTCATGTTGTTTGTTTTATGATGTAAATGTATACTCAACAAACAACAGGTATTTCAACTACTGAGCGAACGGTTAAATGAGTTCTTGAATGGTAAAAAGGTGCAAATAAAAAGGTGTTACAGAACAACTAATCGATAATAATCATTCTATAATTTTAGGCATTAAGCTTTAAAATTCTGTACGACTTCTATAAAGTATTTAGCTTTTTCAAAATCTACATCCGGATAAACACCATGACCAAGATTACAGATATAGTTTTGCGTTCCGAAAGCTCGCAGCATTTTTTCGGCTTCTGCTTTTATCGTTTGCTTATCTGCATACAATACACATGGATCCAAGTTACCTTGCAGCGTTTTATTGGGTGCTTCACTCCTCGCCTTTTGTGGATCAATCGTCCAGTCTAATCCGATGACCGAGCAATTTGTCTGACTAAATTCTTCCAGAATATAATGCGCATCTTTTGCAAATAAAATAACAGGTACTTCTGTGATAGCATCGGCAATTTTTTTCATATACGGCAAGGCAAATTCCAGGTATTGTGCCTTACTTAAAACACCAGCCCAACTGTCAAACACTTGTACGATGTCTGCACCATTTTTGATTTGAACTTTTAAATACGAGATGGTTGACTGTGTAATTTTTTCCAGTAACACATGAGATAAAACAGGATTCACATACAGCATTTTCTTGGCTTCAGAAAATGTTTTACTGCCTTTCCCTTCTATCATGTAAGAAAATATGGTCCACGGCGCACCGGCAAATCCGATTAACGGCACCCGATTATTTAACGCAGCTTTTGTAAGTTTTATAGATTCAAATACATATTGCAAATTGGGTACCACATCGGTAGTCAGTTGTTCCACATCTGCAGCTGATTTAATCGTTTTAGGAAAAAATGGTCCTTTACTTTCTATCATTTCATAATTCAAACCCATCGCTTCCGGAATCACTAAAATATCAGAAAAGATAATAGCAGCATCCACACCGAGAATGTCAACCGGCTGTAAAGTTACTTCACAAATTAATTCAGGATTTTTCACCAATTCTTTAAATCCGTTGACACTGCTTCTTACAGCTCTGTATTCCGGTAATATTCTTCCGGCCTGTCTCATCAGCCATATTGGAATTCTATCTGTTGCTTCGCCTCTGGCTGCTTTTAACAGCAAATCATTTGTTAACATAATGGGCAAAAATACGGATTTATTCGATTTTATTTTTATAGTAGATTTGTAAAACAGGTAATTAGTGATTTATTAAAAGTGATGAGTATGAAAAAACTTGACTTTAATTAAATTTCATTAACTTATAACCTATACCTTTATCTTAAATAATGTAGAAATGTCTGAAGCAATAGAAATAAATAATCCGATAGTATCTAAAATAATGCCGCGTGTGGTAGATATTAAGAATGCTAAAATTATGCATCAAAACCATTTGGTGCTGGATAACGTAAATTTTGAAGTTCGAAAAGGAGATTTTGTATACCTGATTGGTAGAACCGGAAGTGGAAAAAGCAGTCTCTTAAAAACACTTTACGGCGATTTAGAATTTAATAACGGCGATGCAGATGTGTGCGGATATAATTTAAAAACACTGAAAAAAACGGATGTGCCCAATTTACGCAGAAGATTAGGCATTGTTTTTCAGGATTTTCAATTATTGTCTGACAGAAATATTTTTGACAATTTAGATTTTGTGTTGCGCGCTATAGGTTGGACAGATAAATCGAAAATTAAAGCGACGATTGAAGAATCGCTGGAAATGGTAAAGTTGGCCAGTAAAGCACATAAATTTCCGAATCAGCTTTCCGGTGGTGAACAACAACGTGTAGTGATTGCACGAGCATTGCTGAATCATCCGGAATTAATTTTAGCAGATGAGCCTACCGGAAACTTAGATCCGGAAACCACAGATGAAATCATGAGTTTGTTTTATTCTATTTTTAAAGAAACACAAACACCCATGATTTTTGCTACTCACAATTATCAGCTTATTGAAAAATATCCCGGAATTATTTACATGTGCGGTTACAATTCTATCAGCAGAGATGATTCGCATTTTGTACGCTAAGAAATTCATACAAAAAAATCCTATAGCAAAACTATAGGATTTTTTAAATCTAACTATATTATATTATTTTACGACCACTTTTTTCGTTAAAATGTTGCTGCCATTTGTATTGTAAATACTGATTAAATAAACACCATCCGAAAGAATACCATCTGTATTTAAAAATGTTACAGATATACCTGAATTAATTCTCTTAGAAGTAAAATTTATTTTTTTACCTAAAATATCGAAAATTTCAATTTCCAAATCTGTAGATGATGAAAGTTGAGATTTTATAACAATACCAGTTTCACCAGAATAATGAACGGATAATTCTGATGTAGTTTCTTCGCAATTCAATTCATTAACAACAGTATATTTAAAGGTTTGATCTAAGTCTACTATTTTTAATCTGTAATAGGATTTTCCAGATAAAATATCATTATCCGAATATGTATAATATTTTAATGAATTCGAATTTCCGGCGGCAGTTACCGTTCCCAACATCTGGTAGGTAATTCCATCTTTAGATCTTTCAATTTGAAACTCTTTACTGTTTAATTCGCTTACGGTTGACCAGGAAATTAATCCGTTACCATTATCACATACAACATTAAATGAAGCCATTTCAACTGGTAATGGTGAAGCGGATTGTATAGTACTGAAATTGGA
>DAOORG010000176.1:0-1151 GCA_035389165.1 Chitinophagales bacterium | reverse complement strand
GAAGCCAGATTTCTGCGCAAATTTCCTTCGATATAGCTAGAAGTATTTCCTGTAGAAACCGCAGTATTTGCTGTATTCGTAATAGTTACTTCCTGATTTCCGGGAGTAACAATTTTACCTGTTGTTAATGTTATTGTTCCATTAGTCCCTAAAATCATATTAGGTGTATTTATTGTTGAAACGGCTACACCAGCACCACTATTATTCATTACAACATTATTGAGTATAAGTGTTGGTGATGGAGAAACAGTATTTGGACTGTATGTTTGCAAAATATTTCCGTTAAAAAATAAAGTAGAATTTGCAGTATTGGTGAATGTAGTTGAACCAGCTGCGTTTGTAAAATTTCCGTTTAGCAATAAATTATTACCATTTAAATTGAAAATACTGGTTGCATTTGTAGTGGTGAAATTACCGGTAATTTCAATGTCAGTATTGGCAACTACTGTACAATTAGTGCTACCTGTAACATCTGTTATGGTTAAATTACCTAAAGAACTACTGCCACTTAGTGTTCCATTAATAGTGTGCGTAGTAGTATTATCATTGAATAATATAGATGATGTTGGATGTGCAACAATAGTGCCGTTATTTGTCAGGTTTTCACAAATTTGTATTACTGCATTTGGGCCAAGCGTCAAAGTAGCACCCGGATCAATGGTGAGATTTCTAACATTTACGGTTCCCATGGCAGCCGTAACGGTTGGCTGAAATGCAGATGATGGAGAAACAATGCCGTTTATGCCGCAAGTTGGAGTGGTACAGCCACCCCAATTTACTGTATTATCCCAAATACTGGAATTATTTCCGCCAGTCCAGGTAACCGATGATGGCGTAGAAGTATTGATAACACCCGGTGCCGTATTTTTAAAATCTAATGTAAAACCTGAAAGACTATTACTAAAATTTTGTACTGCTAACAAATATGATTCACCTGCAATTACAGTAATTCCAGTTTCATATGCACTGCCAAAAGATGGATATTCTGTCGGTGCATTTCCATCTAATGATAGCCCTGTTACACCATCAGCGCTAAAATTGCAAGCAATTTCATTATCACCACCACTACTATTTATTGCAGCACATGTGGTAGATCCACTGCCTGTTACTTTCCACAAAACAAAATCATAATCTGTTTCGGTTCCATATGT
>DAOORG010000175.1:0-5539 GCA_035389165.1 Chitinophagales bacterium | reverse complement strand
TTTTATTTATATTCGGTCATGCAAAAGAGTAAAAAGTATCTTGGAATAGCCGCACTTTTAGTGGTTGTTTTTTTTATGTTGCCCAAGCATGTAAAAATGGGATTGATTCACAACTTCTCTGATGTGGATGATTATAAATTGTTTGATAAGCATGTTATTGCCAAATCCACGGCATCTGTTCCATGGAAATTTAGTGATACATACAACAAGAAAACACCGTCAAAGGAATTGTTGGATTTTTTTGAAGCACGTAAAACCTGCGCGTATCTTGTTATAAAAGATGGTAAGATTGTCTATGAACGCTATGCGGAAGATTACGATAAAGAGACTATTTCCGGTTCGTTTTCTATGGCTAAAACGGTGAATGCTATGTTGATTGGTAAATTAATTGAATTAGGTAAAATCACTTCACTGGATGATGATGTGAAAAAATATGTGCCTGAACTGACACAGATTCCAGCCGGAAAACTGACTATAAAACAGGTAATTACCATGAGTGGAAATATCGACTGGACGGAATCATATCAGAATATTTTTTCCTTAACGGCAGAATCTTATTATGGTGACGATTTAGATAAATTAATTGGAAAATTAAAATTGCGTGATGACAATCAACAAGGCAAGTTATATGAATATCAAAGTTGCTGTACGCAAATACTTGGTTACATTATTAAAAATGTAACCAAGAAATCCGTTGCAGAAAATGCCAATGAATATTTATGGCAACCGTTAGGAGCGGAGAGTGATGCTATCTGGAGTACAGATAAAAATGGTGTAGAAAAATCTTTTTGTTGTATGAATGCAACTGCGAGAGATTTTGCTCGCCTTGGACAATTGGTACTTCAACAAGGAAAATGGGATTCCGTTCAGGTATTAAATTCTGATTTTATAAAATCGATGACTACACCTGCTACTTATTTAAAAGACGAAAAAGGAAACAGTTGTGATTGGTATGGTTATCAAACCTGGATGATTAATTATAAAGACCATCAGATACCTTATTTCAGAGGTGTTTTGGGTCAATTTATTTTTGTTATACCTACTGAAAATACAGTGATAGTAAGGTTAGGTAAAAAGATTAAACGAGATCCGGATGATCCGCATTACCAGAATGATGATATCAGAAATTATATCGAAGCTGGATTACAGGTGATTAAATAAAAGGAAAAACCCGCAATTAATTGCGGGTTTTCTTTTATTATGAAGCACGATTTTTTAGCTTATCATACTCTTTTTGAATGGCATCATCACCATTCATGTGATACACTTTCACATAGTTTATTACCAATCCAAAGCCCCATCCTATACTTACCCACGCTGGCCATGGTATAAATCCGCCGTATAAATGTTCATTGTTTCTGCTGGTTAAAAACCAAATTGCCCATAAGAAAATATTTACCGCAACATAGCTTATTACATTTCCTTTGAATTTTGCACGTTGCTTGGCAACCTGCCATAATTTTTCGTCTCTGTTTTCCATAATTTTTTAATTTTTTGGTGTTAAATATTGTTTGATATCTGATACATATTTTTCAAAAGCCTTCATGCCTTTTTTTGTTATTTTACAAGTGGTCTTTGGGTAGTTTTTTTCAAATGATTTTTTTACGTCTATATATTCAGCTTCTTTTAATTTGGATATTTGAACACTCAGATTTCCATTAGTAGAATTGGTGGCTTCCTGCAAATAACTAAAATCAGCTTCTTTTACAGACACCAGTAGTGACATAATTGCTAACCGTAATTGCGAATGTAATAGCGGATCTAAATCAGTAAAGGGTTTCATTAGGCTTGCTTTTGCTGTTTGCTGAATTGTCTTTTTAATAAAATTCCTGGAATGATGTAGGATACAAGCAATGCAAATGCAAGTATCAATAACCTGTTTTCATTATTTATAAATGTAATGCAAATAGCAAGTACAAAACAACTGATTCCGCCAATAATCAAAGGTTTAAAATTAATTATTTTACCGGTTACATATGTGCCGATACCATACAAAAGAATAATAAATGGAATAATATTTGCTTTTGCAGTTGATGCTATAAACGGAATGCAGCAAAATGAAAACCCAATGGCTGTCCACAAAGCACCGATGGCATTCCCATCATACGTTTTTATTTTAATTTTTTTACTTTCTTTTACAACCACATAGATATGTATGATTGCAATTATAGGCATAGCTATCCAGACAACTTCACTGTCTTGAACATTTGCTTTTATAAGAAAGTATTGAGTTATAGTACATATAAATGCAGCAATGCCCCAAAGTAAAAATAGATTTGAACTGTCAAATAACTGTTCTTTAGTTCTGTTCATCATTTCCTGAATGATAACTAAACTTTCCTGTTCGGTGATGTTTTTTTCTTCCATTGTTTTGTAAATTAAGTGTAAATATAAAGTAGTTTATTTAATAAACCAAATATTTTTTCATTCAGTTCCATTTTGCTTAAAATTAATTTTAGTATTTTGCCTTAGATTATGGAAAATATTGACATACAGGTAGTCGAATTTAATTCACCGATGCAGTTAAAATCTGTTGAATTAAGATATAAAGTGCTTAGAGAACCCTTAGGGCTGGTTTATACACCAGAGCAACTGGCAGACGAAAAAGATGAAGCACATATTGTTGCTTTAAAACAAGATGAGGTAGTTGGAGTACTATTGTTGAAGGTAGCAGGAGCTAAGGTTTTAAAAATGCGTCAGGTGGCAGTGGCTACAGACTGCCAGCATTCGGGAATTGGGAAGTTGTTGGTGTTTTTTGCTGAGCAATATGCAAAGAATAATGGTTTTCATCTTATAGAATTGCACGCGCGTGATACAGCAAAGGACTTTTACTTAAAACTAAATTACAAAGTGGAAGGCAATGTATTTATGGAAGTTGGTATTCCACATTATAAAATGAAAAAGGTATTGGTATAATTTATTTTTGGTTGCCTATTGCGCTTTTCATTTTTTTTGTACAACTTTAATCAACATAAAAACCTTACCCAATGATTACTTTATTTTGTTTAGCGTTTGCTAACTTCATTCGTTTACGCTTAAAGCGTAAAAATGACGATGCTTTGTTGAAAGCTATGCCTGCTTATGTTCCTCAAAAACGGATGCCTAAGCGGAAAAACCCTATACCGGATTCCATACCGACTTTTTATTATTAATACTTAATTCCTACAGTGTGTTAATTGAGAAATGGCTAAACGTAATTGTTTAGCCATTCACTATTTAAGTAGTTGCTAACGCAGGCTATTGCTAACGTTGATTACTTCATCTGCGAATGGTTTGAGGTAGGCTGGCGTACTGCTTGGTGCATTGTCAAATGTCCAGGTGAAAATTCTTCCGTTTAGTTTGATTTCTGCATACCATAAATCCGGACTGCCTGAGTTTAAATCAATAAAAATAGTTTTGTTCGTTTTGGTTAAAGCGGTAGGTACTTTATTCAGTAAATCTTTTGCAAGTAAAAAATTATCATTAGATAATGCAGCCGTGAAAGATGCCAGGTTTCTGGTTGAGAAATATTTCGTAGTTTCGTCTTCCGCTAATTTTGTGTTGTCCAGATAATATACAAACCGGCATCCATTATCACAATTGCCTTGTATAGCACCAAATACAATATAGTCAGGTTGCACAAATTCTTCTTTCTTACAGGAAGAAAATAGCAAAACCATCAGTATAAAAATTAATTGTTTCATATTTAACTCAGTAAATTAATACTAATTTTTGTGATTTTCGTTACGTTATCGATTTTTATAGTTCTATGAAATTCATATTTTAGAATCCAGCCATCCGGAATACTGATTTTATATTTCATTTTATCGTTAATCATGAACAAATCATCTTTTTCCAGAAAGTCGGTCTCCATTTTCTTGCCGCTTAGTTTTTCCAGGATTTCCAGAATGTTTTTTTGTGCTTTTTCTTTATCTATTGATTGGTTGATGGAAATGTAGGAAATTTCATCATCAGTATTAATACTGTCGAGTTTTACAGCTAATTGTGCCGGAAAAGGTTCGCCGCCAAATGCATTTGGTAATGTCGTTTCAAAATAATACGGATTGCTCTTGAAAAACTCGATACCGTATAAATAATGATACGTGTTTACATATTTGTTGAATAGATTTTCAACACCTTGTTTGGTCTGATATAGTTCTTTTAATTGTTTGAGAATTTTGAACAGTTCTTCATTTTTCTTTTCGCTTTTTATTGCTTCATCAAATGCATAGCCGAAGGCTTTGCTTATCTTTTCCCAATTTTCTATTTGGTGGAAGGCACCGGTTTCTGAAGTTGAATAAACCAGTTTAAGATTGCCGAATTTCTTGTTGAGCTTTTCAGATATTTTTTTTGTTATTTGGTCATCTGTGTCTGTAGATGAATGTCCGAGATATTCCCATTCTATTAGGTAACTTTTATCGGTTTCTTCTTTTACCAAAAAATTAATGGTGTCTATTTCTGTTTTAGTTTCGCTAAGACTATCATCAGTAAACGTTGATGTTTCTTCTTTGATTTCATAATTTTTTAAATCACCTTGTTTCCAATAAGACACAAGTGTGGTGCTGGTGTCAGTATACCTGTTTTGGGCCAAACCGGAATAATAAATTGATATTAGCAGTAAGATGATGACAATTCTCATAATTAATAATTGGGATTTTGTCTGAATTTTCTTGCAAGCGTACTCAAGGCATCTTGGACTAATTTAGTATTGACTTGATTTATTACAAAACCGGTGTAAGGAATATAAGGCTCAAACTCTATAATGTAATCCAGTCTTGTTTTTGTTGGTGAAAGTTCTATGAAATTCATTTTACCGATATGGTTTTTCAACGGACTACCCAAGGTGATTTTATATTCCAGATATTTGGATTCAATGTATTGTGTGACTGTTTCCTGAAAAAAAATGGGAAAACTAATAATTAATCTGGACGATCCTACATCATTACAATTTGCAGGATTGGGTGAATCGATGATTCTTTTTATAAATCCAGGGTAGATTTCACTCAGACGATTGTGATCGCTGAAGAAGGCAAATACATTTTTTACAGGTGCATCAAAATCCTGCAAAAAATGCAATTTTTGTTTTTCATTATCTGTGCGTAAACCTAACATTAGTTGTATTTAGACGCTAATTTTTTTAATCCGCTTTTGATGGTGTTTTCTAAAAGAAATTTTATGACAGGGTCAATAAATCCAAACTTACTTTCTATATCTATAGTGTAATTTAGAACCGTTTTCCCGGCCGCCGGTGAAGAAAATTCCAATCTGCCTAAATGATAGTTAATCGGTACTTTATTGGAGATTTGATATTCAATCAAATCAGGTGCTTCAAATTTTGTCACGGTTTCCTGTAATAATTCAATTCCCATACCAATACTTCTTACAGAGCCTAAACCATTCGGATTATCGCCATCTGCGTTTTTGATTCGTTTTATTTGTGCACCAAGAATGCTACTCAAATTATTGTGATCGCTCAGGTAATCAAAAATTTCTTTTTTAGGTGCATTAAATGACTGTGTAATGGAAATGTGCTGCATGTTTTTTTTATAAAAATACAACT
>DAOORG010000174.1:0-5551 GCA_035389165.1 Chitinophagales bacterium | reverse complement strand
GAATGATTCACCATAATTTCAATATCGTGCTTTACATTGGGTTTGATATGAAAATCAGCTTGTGCATCAAAGAAATTTGGATTGTATTCACCTTTTCGATCGAGACTGCCTAGTAAATATCCGTTTGATTTATAACGCATTCCAACCAAATAAGTAAACTTTGCATTTTCTTTTGCGGTATCTTTTTTTGTATACGCAGCGCCTTCCACATGTGCGTTCACACCCAAAATACTGGCCATCATCGAACCTTTAAATTTGGTAGGTGTTTTGTATTTGATATTTAAAACGGAAGACATTTTATCGCCGTATTTTGCTTCAAAGCCACCACCGGAAAACGATAATTTATCTGTCATATCCAGATTGGTAAAACTTAAGCCTTCCTGCTGACCGCTGGAAACTAAAAACGGTCGATAGATTTCGAAGTCATTTACATACACTAAATTTTCATCGTAATTACCGCCGCGCACATTGTATTGTCCGGAAAGTTCATTGTTGGATTGCACACCTTGACCCATTGTTTTTACGATGGTGCCGGCATCACCTGTAGGATTCGGAAAATATTCAGCGTCTTTTGCTTCCAGCACAGATTCACCAACTTTTGTTTTAGTCGCTGTAATTTCAACGGTATCTATCACATTTTCATTAGTCATCAACACGATGTCTTTATAAATAGTTGCTTTGTTGGATGCATAAATAACGAGTGTTCTTTTAGCATATTCTATATTCGAAAATTCAATGACACAAGAATCTTCGTATTCAACTTCAATTGCATAAAAGCCTTTGTTATTAGAAACGGTTGCATTCGCAGTTCCTAGTTGATTGATAGAAGCGTTTGCAACCGGATTATTTTTATTGTCTGTAATCTTACCTTTTACCACCAAGGTAATTTGTGCATGTACGGAGCAGCTAAGTAAGAGGAGCGCAGCAATTATGGAGATTCTTTGCATCATAAGATAAACGAACAAAAACGGATAATATTTTTTACTAAACCACTTAAGAAACTTAAGAAAGACAGAAGAAACATTTACTATAAAAGAGAGAACAAATGTTTTAATCTTATAGTTAATGAATAATCTGTTTGTTTCTGTTTATTTGCATTACACTTTAGTTTCTTCTGTTTCTTAAGTGGTTAATTATTTAGATTATTTAGTTGCTGAATGGTTTGAATTGGATTTTCTGAATTGAAAACGGTATTGCCTGCCACTAAAACATCAGCGCCATGGTCCAGTAATTTTTTTGCATTTTGTAACGTTACACCACCATCAATTTCTATCAATGCCTTTGAGTTTTTCTTCAGGATTAATTCTTTTAATCTTGCAATTTTATCGTACGTATTTTCAATAAATTTTTGTCCGCCAAAACCCGGATTCACACTCATCACGCAAACTAAATCAATATCTGCAATCGTATCTTCTAATAAATTAATAGATGTATGCGGATTGATGGCCACACCGGCTTTCATATCTACAGAATGTATTTTTTGCAAAGTTCGATGCAGGTGTGTTGAAGCTTCCAGATGAACAGATAAAATATCGGCACCGGCATTTTTGAACGTATCAATGTATTTATCCGGTTCTACAATCATCAGATGCACATCAAATGTTTTGGTGCTAAGTTTTCGCATGGCTTGAATCAACGGAAAGCCGAATGAAATATTAGGAACAAAAACGCCATCCATCACATCAATATGAATAAACTCAGCCACGCTGTTGTTCAGCATATCAAAATCTGCTTGTAAGTTGGCAAAATTTGCGGATAAAACGGATGGTGCAATGATAGGCTTATTCATCACCATAAAGATAAAAAAGTTATTGGTTATTCGTTATACGTGTTATACACGAATGAAGAATAAAATCTGACGTTTACTAATGACTAATTCAAATAAGACTTCAATTCTTTTGTAATGGCAAAGCGACGCATCTTGCGAATGGCTTTATCTTTTAGTTGTCGTACGCGCTCACGGGTAAGGTGCATTTTAATGCCGATTTCATCTAAGCTATACGACTGATTAAATTCATTTAATCCGAAATAGTATTTTACAATTTCCACTTCTCTTTCTGATAAAGACTGTAAGGCATGTTCCAGTTCATCGTGCAACGATTCATCAATTAGATTGCTGTCCGGTGTTGCCATCGAGCTATCCGACATCATATCCAGGCTGGTGGTTTCGTCGTCGTCATTAATCGGAGAATCTATTGACAAGTGAAAGGTGAGTGTAGCACGCAAAATGGCAAGTTCATCCGGTTTCATTTCCAGTATTTCCGCCAATTCATCATTAGATGGTTCACGCTGATTTTTCTGTTCAAAGTCAACTATGGATCTTTGAATTTTATTATAAATGGTTGCTTTATTCATCGGCAATCGCACTACACGTGGTTGCTCTATCAAGGCCTGCAATATAGATTGTCTGATCCACCAAACTGCATAAGAGATAAACTTAAAACCTTTGGTTTCATCAAATTTAGTGGCTGCTTTAATCAAACCGATATTGCCTTCATTAATCAAATCATTTAAGGCAAGTCCTTGATTTTGATATTGCTTGGCAACAGAAACCACGAAGCGCAAGTTAGACTGAATTAACTTTTCCATAGCAGCAGAATCACCTTCACGGATTCTTTTAGCCACCAATACTTCTTCGTCTTCCGTCATCATTGGAAGTTTAGAAATTTCGCTCAAGTACTTATCAATGGAAAAACTGTCACGCGAGGTGATTTTAGTAGTAATCTTTAATTGTTTCATGTACTGTCAGTCTAGTTGGTTAATAATTAAACATGCTACATGTAACACAATTCAAAATAAGAAAAGTAGATTTTTTGTATAAAAATGTCATAAGCAGCATAATAGTTCTAACTAATATACGACAGTTGTTAAAAAATGTTACAATAAATTAACAAAAAAAGTTATAAATCCCTAAAAACAGGTATTTACAAATGAAAATGGTCAGCAAAAAGCTGACCATTTTCTATAATATGTATGATTTTTAGTTAAGCCTGAGGTGCATCTTTTTGAAGTAACACCTTTCTGCTTAGTTTAAATTTACCGGTTTTATTATCAATTTCGAGTAATTTAACCTGTATTTTTTCACCTTCTTTTAAAACACCTTCTAATGTTTCTAATCGGGAATGAGATATTTCTGAAATATGTAATAAACCTTGTTTTCCTGGCATAAATTCTACAAATGCACCGTATGGCATGATAGATTTAACTTCAGCCTCGTATACATTTCCAATTTCAGGGATGGCAACAATTGCATTAATGCGAGCCCAAGCCGCAGCCATATTGTCTTTGTTATTAGATAATACGGTTACTTTGCCGATGCCTTTTTCTTTATTTTCTTCAATTGTAATAACAGTTCCGGTTTTTTCCTGAATATCCTGAATAATTTTTCCACCAGGTCCGATTACCGCACCGATAAATTCCTTAGGTATATTAATACTTTCAGCTCTTGGTGTATGTGGTTTTAAATCAGCACGATATGTTGGCATACAAGCTTCCATAGCTTCTAAAATATGTAAACGACCTCTTTTCGCCTGGTCTAAAGCTTCAGACAATACTTCATAAGAAAGTCCATCCACTTTTAAGTCCATTTGTACGCCGCAAATACCATCTTTAGTACCGGTTACTTTAAAATCCATATCACCTAAATGATCTTCATCACCTAAGATATCTGATAAAATAGCATATTTACCATCTTCTGCAATCATACCCATTGCTATACCGGATACATGTTTTTTGAATGGAATACCTGCATCCATCAAAGCCAATGAACCTGCGCAAACCGTAGCCATTGAAGAAGAGCCGTTAGATTCTAAAATATCAGAAACTACACGAATTGTATATGGATTTTCATCTTCACTAGGTAGCATTTGTTTCAATGAACGCATAGCAAGATTACCATGTCCAACTTCACGACGTGATGTACCACGCAACATTTTAACTTCACCTGTAGAAAAAGGAGGGAAGTTGTAATGTAACATGAACTTATTAAAGGTCAAATCTTCTGCTTTGTCAATCATCTGCTCATCGGTTTTTGAACCTAAGGTAACAGTCGTTAGTGATTGTGTTTCACCACGAGTAAACAGAGCAGATCCATGTGGTGAAGGCAAAATGTCTACTTCCATTATCAATGGACGAATTTCATCTGTTTTTCTGCCATCTAAACGGATTTTCTTATCCAACACTACATTTCTGATGGTTGTTTTTTCCAGCTTACTATAATATCTTTTAAATAATTCCTGGTTGAAAATTTCTAAATCTTCTTCAGGATAAGTAGCCATGAAATCATCTTTTATTGCTTTTAGCAACGTTTTGCGTTCGTGTTTACCTAAACCAGATAATGCTACAGCTGCGATACGTTCTTCACCAAAGAGTTTGATTTTTTGTTTTAACTCTTCATCTTCTTCCGGCACAGCAACTTCCATTTTGGTTTTACCACATTTCTGTTGCAATTCTAATTGTGCGTTACATTGCTTGATGATAATTTCGTGGCCTACTTTAATGGCTTCTACCAAATCTGCTTCACTGCATTCTTTCGCTTCGCCTTCTACCATTAATATGTTATCTACGGTACCGGCAATGATAACGTTTAATTCAGCTTTTTCTGCTTCTTTTGGAGTTGGGTTTACGACAAACTGTCCGTCAATTTTTGTTACTCGAACTTCTGAGATTGGTCCTTCAAATGGAATAGAAGAGATGCTAAGTGCTGCAGATGCAGCCAATCCCACCAATGAATCCGGTTCAACATTTTCATCTGCAGAAATCAGGTAAATTAAAACCTGTGTGTCATTTTTGAAGTTATCTGCAAACATTGGACGAATAGCACGGTCTACAATACGACAAATCAATACTTCATAATCACTTGCTCTTCCTTCTCTGCGGTGAAAACTGCCTGGTATACGACCTGCAGCTGCAAATTTTTCCTGATATTCTACTGTTAAAGGGAAAAAATCAATTCCTTCTTTTGGTTGTTCGGATGCTTGTGCCGTAGCCAGTAACATACAGTTGCCAACGCGCAACACTACGGCTCCATCTGCCTGACGAGCCATTTTACCTGTTTCAATGGTAGCTGTTCTGCCATTGCCAATATCTACTGTTTGAGTATGGATATTAAATTGCATTATATATATTTTTTAAGTGTATAAAAATGAAAAAGCGAGGCTAATGCCTCGCTGTATAAGAAATAGGATTATTTTCGTAATCCGAGTTTTTCAATAAGAGCTCTATATTGAATAATATCTTTATGAGCCAGATATTTCAATAATTTTTTTCTTTGTCCAACTAATTTGTATAGTGAACGAGTAGAAGAGAAGTCTTTTCTATTTGTTTTCAGGTGGCCTGAAATGTGGTTAATTCTGTGAGAAATCAAAGCTACCTGAGATTCTACAGATCCTGTGTTAGTGGCAGAACCACCAAATTCTTTAAAAATGTCTTGTTTTTGAGTTGTTGTCATCTTAATATCGTCTAAATTAATTCCGATGTTATTTTCGGCATGCAAAGATACCATTTTTCTATGTTATTACAAAATTATTATTGACATTTTGTGGATTACGCA
>DAOORG010000173.1:0-5597 GCA_035389165.1 Chitinophagales bacterium | reverse complement strand
TTGATTTAACGATGGAAGCTTATCAAATTGCCATTCAGAAAAAATACAACTTCTTTTCCTACGGAGATGCGATGTTGATTATTGATTAATAATTTATTTGCGTCATAACATAAAAAATCCCGCTTTGATAGCGGGATTTTTTTATAAATCAAATCCGATATCTCTTCGGTAATATTTTCCATCAAACTTAATCTTTGCAGCGCTTTCATTGGAAAGTTCAATTGCTTTCTTCCAATCTGCATGCAATGACGTAACTGCTAAAACTCTTCCACCGTTGGTAACCAAATCATATTCTTCTTTTGCATTCTCTGCGTCTTTGTGCGCAATTAACTTAGTACCACAATGAAAAACGAATGAATCTTTTACTTCGTCAATTCCCGTTATCAATTTTCCTTTTTCAAAATCCTGCGGATAGCCGCCACTTGCCAGAATGATGGTCGTTGCAGCACGGTCGTCAATTTCTATATTTACCGATGCAAGTTCTCCATTCACGGTTTTTTCAAACACATCAATGATATCATTTTTCCATCGCGGAAAAACGGCTTCCGTCTCCGGATCACCCATTCTGCAATTGTATTCTACCACTTTCAACTCACCGGTTTTTAAGTACATCAACCCAACATACACAAAACCTACATACACAATTCCATCTTTCTGAAATCCTTCAATAGTTGGTTTTATAATAGTATCCTCCACAATTTGCATCATCTCGTCACTAACAAAAGCTGGTGGTGAAACAGCACCCATTCCACCTGTATTTAAACCGGTATCGCCTTCGCCAATACGTTTATAATCTTTAGCTGTCGGCAAAATTTTATACTCTTTTCCGTCTGTTAAAACAAAAACGGAAAACTCAATGCCATCCATAAATTCTTCAATCACCACTTTTGAACTGGCGTCTCCAAACTTTCCATCCAGCATTTCTCGGAATTCAGCTTTTGCTTCTTCCAGACTTGTACAAATCAACACGCCTTTTCCTGCTGCTAAACCATCTGCTTTCAAAACAATTGGTGTTTTTTGAGTTTCAATATATTGCAATCCATCTTCCAGATTGGCTTGTGTAAATTCACTGTAAGCTGCCGTTGGAATATTGTGACGCATCATAAATGCCTTAGAAAATGCCTTGCTGCCTTCTAATTGTGCACCTGTTTTTGAAGGTCCAATTACAGGAATGTCTTTCAATGCAGCATCATTTTCAAAGAAATCAAAAATACCGTCTACCAATGGTGCTTCAGGGCCAACAACCACCATTTTAACTGCATTTTCAAGTACAAATGCTTTTACAGCAGGAAAATCAGTAGCTGAGACAGGCACATTTTCACCAAATACTGCAGTTCCCGGATTTCCGGGTGCAATAAATAATTTCGTACATTTTGCACTTTGTGCAATTTTATAGGCAAAAGCATGTTCTCTTCCACCTGAACCGAGTAATAAAATGTGCATTTTCTGATTTTTCTGCAAAATAACTCCTTTTAAACGGAATGCCATTTTGTCTTTGGAACTTTTTTTGCACAGTGTAAGTGATTTCACTTTTATTATCATTCAAAATGAGGGTAAAATGTTAACTTTGCAACCTATTTATACAATATTATCATGTTAGACTTCTTACAAAAAGGATTATCCAAAATTTTCGGCAGCAAATCAAACCGTGACGTAAAGTCAGTTGAACCCATCGTAGCTGAAATAAACGAGCATTTTTTGTCGTATCAAAATTTCACACACGATGAACTGCGCCAAAAAACACAGGATTTTAAATACAGAATTAAAGAGTATTTATCAGAAATTGACCAACAGATTAACACCCTGACGGAAAAGGCTGAAACGGAAGAATTAGAATTAGAAGAAAAAGAAAATATATTTGGTCAGGTTGATAAACTAAAAAAAGAACGCGACGAAGCCATTGAAGAAGTATTAAATGAGATTTTGCCGGAAGCATTTGCCGTGGTGAAAGAGGCCGCAAGACGTTTTTCTACCAATGATTTAATCCGAGTAAAAGCAACGCAGCTAGATAGAGATTTAGCGGTAAAAAATCCAAATATAAAAATTGAAGGTGAAGATGCCGTTTATCCAAATAAATGGACTGCTGCAGGCGGTGAAATCACCTGGAACATGGTTCATTATGATGTTCAGTTAATTGGTGGTATCGTATTACATCGAGGAAAAATTTCTGAGATGGCTACCGGTGAAGGTAAAACATTAGTATCTACTTTACCGGCTTACCTGAATGCGTTGGCTGGCTGCGGTGTGCACATCGTAACGGTGAATGATTACCTTGCTCGCCGTGACTCTGAATGGAATGGCATGTTGTTTAATTTCTTAGGATTGACTGTTGATTGTATCGACAAGCATGAACCTCATACAGACGGTAGAAAGAACGCTTATTTAGCAGATATCACTTACGGAACCAATAATGAATTTGGTTTTGATTATTTACGTGACAATATGGTGCGCTCGGCTGATGAGCAGGTGCAGCGTAAATTACATTTCGCGATGGTCGATGAGGTCGATTCAGTTTTGATTGATGATGCCAGAACACCTTTGATTATCTCAGGTCCGGTGCCAAAAGGCGAAGACCAGATGTTCCTGGAATTAAAACCAAGAATTGAGCGTTTGGTAACCACACAAAAAAGAGTAACGCAACAATTTTTATTAGATGCTAAGAAACTAATTGCTGAAGGAAAAACAGGTTATAAAGAAGGTGAAGGCGGTTTAGCTTTATTGCGTGCACACAGAGGATTACCTAAAAATACAGCTTTGATTAAATTTTTAAGTGAGCCGGGCAACAAGCAACTTTTAATGAAGGCAGAAAATTACTATTTACAGGATCAGCAAAAAGAAATGCCGACTTGTGATGCAGAATTATACTTCGTCATTGATGAAAAAAATAACCAGATAGACTTAACGGATAAAGGTATTGAACTCATCACCTCTTCAGGCGAAGAAAAAGACTTCTTTGTGATGCCTGATGTTGGTGCCTTGATTGCAGAAGTAGAACACGAAGCTTTATCTCACGAAGAGAAATTAGCCAAGAAAGATGAGATCCTAACGGACTTTAATATTAAATCTGAACGTTTACATACGGTAAACCAATTATTAAAAGCCTACTGCTTGTTTGATAAAGACATCGAGTATGTAATTATGGATGGTAAAGTAAAAATTGTAGACGAACAGACCGGTCGTATTATGGAAGGCCGTCGTTACAGCGATGGCTTACATCAGGCAATAGAAGCAAAAGAGAATGTTGCCATTGAAGCAGCTACGCAAACGTTCGCTACGGTTACCTTGCAAAACTTCTTCCGTATGTATCACAAACTTTGTGGTATGACGGGTACTGCAGAAACAGAAGCAGCAGAATTCTGGGAAATCTATAAATTAGATACCGTGGTGGTTCCTACAAATAAACCAACCAAGCGTATCGACAAAGAAGATTTAATTTTCAAAACCAAGCGCGAAAAATATACTGCCATCATCGAAGAGATTATAAAATTGCGTGAAGAAGGCAGACCGGTTTTAGTAGGTACAACCAATGTGGAAGTATCGGAATTACTGAGCAAGATGTTGAGTATGCGTAAAATTCCGCACAACGTATTAAATGCAAAACAGCATCAGCGCGAAGCGGAAGTGGTGGCACAAGCCGGTTTAAGCGGACAAATCACCATTGCTACCAATATGGCTGGTCGTGGTACGGATATAAAACTGGGACAAGGTATTAAAGATATTGGTGGTTTAGCGATCATCGGTTCTGAACGTCACGATTCACGACGCGTGGACAGACAGTTGCGCGGTCGTGCCGGTCGACAAGGTGATACCGGTTCTACACAGTTCTATTCTTCTTTGGAAGATGATTTGATGAGATTATTCGGCTCCGACAGAATTGCCGGCATGATGGATAAAATGGGCTACAAAGAAGGTGAAGTTATCCAACATTCTTTAGTCACGAAATCAATAGAGCGAGCACAGAAAAAAGTGGAGGAAAATCACTTCGGCACACGTAAGCGATTGCTGGAATATGACGATGTTATGAATGCGCAACGTGAAGTAATTTACAAACGCAGACAACATGCCTTAATTGGTGAGCGTATCACGTTTGACTTAATCAATATGTATTATGATTTAAGTTATGAAGTATGTAACGACGGAAAAATTTCGCAGGATATTGAAGCGTTCAAAATGGATTGCATCCGTTTCCTTTCCGTTGACACGGCTATTTCTGCGGAAGACCTGAAAGCAAAAAGCGTAGATGCTCTGGCGGATCATTTATACCGCGAAGTCTATCAGAAATATGTGCGCAAATCGGAAGCCATTATGAAAGAAGCATATCCGATTGTGAAAGATGTGTATGAGCAAAAAGGAAATCAATTCCAGAATATGGTGATTCCATTTACAGATGGCAGCCGAAATATCAATATTGTTGCCAATCTGGAAAAAGCTTATAACAGCAAAGGAAAAGAACTGGTGAAAGTGTTTGAACAAAATATCATCCTTTCTTTTATCGATCATCACTGGAAAGATCATTTACGTCAAATGGATGAATTGAAACATTCCGTACAAATGGCGGTGCACGAACAAAAAGATCCGTTGTTGATTTTCAAATTTGAAGCACTTGAGTTATTCAAACAAATGTTGTCAGCAATTAATAAAGACGTAACTACTTTCTTGATGAAAGGAAGTTTACCTGTGCAGGATGCCAATCAAATACAGCAACACCGCCAACCGGTAAGGAAAATTGCAGAAAAAACGAAAGAATCACGTGGCGACGGCACCATGGAAGATGAGTACAAAGGTGCGGAAAGCGGTGACACAAGAGAAAAACAGCAACCGGTGCGTGCGGAAATAAAAATTGGAAGAAATGATGCTTGTCCTTGCGGAAGCGGTAAGAAATACAAACATTGCCACGGAAAAGAAATGGCATCATAATTGAGAATGTACAATTGACGATCAGCAATTAATTAAAATATTGAATGAAATACTTGATTACACTTATGGTTTTATTTTCTGCTTTTACATTTGCAAAAGCGGCAGATAATGATTCTACAGAAATCAAAAATAATATCTTGTTTTTTAAAGACCCGCGTGTAGATGTATTGCAGAAAATGTATTCGCGCAAACCGGTCAATAAAAAACAATCTATACGTGTACAGGTTTTTCAGGCATCTGCCAGAGATAAAGTTTTTGAGGCGAAAGCACAGTTTTCGGCACGTTTTCCGGGCATTGCCACCTTTGTTACGTATGCACCGCCAAATTTCCGTTTAAGAGCCGGAGAATTTGAAACACAAGGTGAAGCTTATAAATTTATGCAACAGGTAAAGCCTTATTTTCCAGCAAGTTTCGTAATAGAAGAAAAAGGGAAAGAGGATGATGACAAACCTAAAGCCGGAAAATAATACGTCTTATTTATCCTTTTGCACCATTCGAATACCTGTAAGATAGGTTATACATGCTGAAATAAGCAACGCTGTGAAACCAATGTATTGTGAATTGGTTAGTGGCGCATCATACCTGAACATTACTAAGGATATAATAACAGTTGGAATCAACCAACCGAGCAACGGCAACAGGTATTTAAACTTCATATGGTTTATTTAATAAGTGATTTT
>DAOORG010000172.1:0-5604 GCA_035389165.1 Chitinophagales bacterium | reverse complement strand
AGAAATCCTAGAATTAAAGATTATGGTATTTCCATATTTCCAAATCCGGCAAATGATGTACTTACGATACAGTTTACCAATCAACAGCAGAAAGCACTTACACTAGAGTTGCTTGATATAACCGGAAAAACTATTATGGCTTCAGTGATTCAACCGCAAACCCATACTTTTACGACAGATGTAAAATCACTGGCCAGCGGAATTTATATGATAAAGTTATCAAACGAGACTATTACACTTTCAGAAAAATTTATCAAAGAATAAACTGAGATTGTAATTTGTATTAATGAAAGTATTTATTTAACTCAAGGCTTCTTTATAAGCTGCAAGGCATCTGTCTCTGGCAAAGGCATGTTCTACTATCGGTTTCGGATATTCAAAACTATCCAATTCAGGAATCCAGGTTCTGATGTATTTCAATTCTTTATCAAATTTTTCCGTTTGCAATCTCGGATTAAATACTCTGAAATAAGGTGCCGCATCTACACCGGTTCCGGCTGCCCATTGCCAGCCGCCATTGTTTGCAGACAAATCGTAGTCTAGTAATTTTTTTGCAAAATAAGCTTCACCTAAACGCCAATCTATTAATAAATGCTTGGTTAGAAAGGAAGCAACAATCATGCGAACCCTGTTGTGCATAAATCCGGTTGCATTGAGTTCGCGCATGCCTGCATCTACAATTGGATAGCCGGTTTTCCCGTCGCACCACGCTTTATATTCTACTTCATTATTGCGCCATTTTATCTTATCATATTTTTCATTAAACGATTGCGTCACCACTTTAGGGAAATGATGTAAAATCATCATATAGAAATCGCGCCATATCAATTCATTCAGGTACTTCTCTCCTTTCGCGGCAATACTTTGCCGTGCCAGTTCACGAATAGATACTGTACCAAAACGCAAGTGCACACTAATACGTGAAGTGCCTCTGATACTCGGAATATCTCTGGTTTCAGCATACTGCTGCATGATAGAATCATTAACCGTTCGAACCGGAAAATCTATTGCATCCATACTAAATCCCATTTCGTGTAATGAAATGCAAGGCGTACAATTTTTTATCTTGAAAAAATTAGCTGTATATTTTTCTGTTGGATACGATTTTAAATAAAAATCATTCAGCTTCAGTTTCCATTTTTTACTGTAAGGTGTATACACTGTATATGGCTTACCATCGTCTTTGGTTACTTCGTCTTTTTCAAAAATGACCTGGTCTTTGTAAGTTAAAAATTCAATTTGCTGTTCCTGCAACCAAGAGTTTAACTGTGCATCTCGCTCTGTAGCATAAGGTTCATAATCATGGTTGGTAAATACTTTTCTTATAGCATATTGCTGAATAATTTCTTTCCATACATCTATTGGTTTACCATAAAACACAAGTAAATCGCTGCCTAATGCCTGTAATTCATTTTTAAGTCTGGTAATTTCCTGATGTATAAAAGCAACACGATTATCTGTAGTTAAAACCGAATCTTTATCTTTTAATTCGTTAAGAATATTGGTATCAAAAATAAAGATGGGCAAAACCGGAAATCCTGATTTCAAGGCATGATATAAGGCAGCGTTATCCTGTAAACGTAAATCGCGGCGAAACCAGTGAATAGATAAGTCGTGAGTCGTGAGTCGTGCGTCGTGCGTCATTAATTAAGTTAAATTCTCTAATTCTAAAATTGTGCAATTCAATAATTAGACTAAACCAAATGTTCACCGAAATGTTCAGCAACCAGGGCTTTAAATTCAACAAAAACCTGTTTCGTAACGGTGTTGTCGAGCCAGCGTTCATCGATACGTTTTACCCATCTGATACCACGAATTACATTGGTCAGGAAAATCTCGTCTGCTTGATATAATTCTTGTACTGTTATTGTTTTTTCTGTAATTTTTGTATCTGTTAATCTGCTGATTAATAATTCACGTAAGACACCAGCCACCGGTGCATCACTCAATGGCGGCGTGTAAATCAAACCCTCTTTTACAATAAAAACATTATAAATGGATGCGTCTGCAATGGTTCCGTTTTCATTCATCACCACAGCATCTTCAAAATCATTTTCTCTGGCATACTTAATTGCAGCTTCGTATATCGCACGGTCGGTATGTTTCAGATTGGCAAAAAGATCGATTGGTTTCTTATGTTTTGGAAATAAGGTGATGCTGATTCCTTCGTCTTTCCATTCATATTTCACCGATTCCAACGGTCTTAAGGTACAATTCCATTTCAATGCAGAAATTTCCGGCATGTAGTCATGGGCTCTGTTTTTCTGCACTTCCAAACGCAATCTGAAATTCTTTAAGCCTTTTTCTATGCATTCATATTTCAGCAATCGCAACATACGGTCTTCCACCTTATATTCCGTTTCATCGATATTGATAGCTTTGAGGCTATTGAACAAACGTTTCACATGCAGGTTTTTAAACACCAATCTGCCGTTCACTACTTTTATTGTTTCTATCAATCCGAAATCTGCCATTGTACAACTTAATGCTAATATATAAAAAAAGAGACGCAAGATGCGTCTCTAAACATTACGAAAACAAAAACAGTTTTATAGACAAACAGATTATTTTGTTTTAAAAATAGAAAATGCACTACATTCTGAATTTTGTAAAGAAGACAATCAGAAAGTAAACAATCATGCTGCCGTCATAAATAATTTTAATCCACCATTTGGAGACTTTATCTGACTTTAGAAAGGTGAAAACTTGCAATAAAATCAACAGTATCCAAATAGCAACAATCGTACAATCTGATAAATATTTATTTGGCATATGATTCCAATTGACCAGCATAAACATAAATAGAATGACGAAAGAATAAATAATACCTAAAGCAAGTGCTATGAATTTTGATATTTTGACACCAAAGACTGATGGAATTGTTTTTATGTTAGATGCCTTATCTGTCTCTGCATCATTAATATCAAAAGGCAAAGTGATAAATAAAATAAAGATGAATTGAGTGAGAAACATCAAAATAACTAATCTTGATAAATCAGGATGATTGTCATAATAATAGGATTCGGTGTATGGTAAAATAACTGACGTAGCACTCCAGACAAATGCTATTAAAAATATTTTGACAAATGGAAAATCACGTAAGCGGGTTTTAATGCCGAATGGTTTTAAGATTTGAACCGGATACAAAACCGAAATAAATCCGATTATAATCAATACTACGATGGTTTCAAATTGCAAAAAAAATGTAAATACAACTGCTAAAATTCCGGAGCCATAAATAGTGATTTTATTAAACGTCGGATATTTCTCAAACCATTGTACGACCAATTCTTCTTTGTTGGTGTACTCACCTTTTTTGTAATAAATCCATCTGCTGATTTGATACACAAACCAGGTAGAAAAAAATATTTGTGCGGATAAATACCAAAAAGACTCAACATAAATATCCAGGAAATACCTGTTTGCCCACATGAAACAAACGGCTGCAAAGGCAATAAACAGATTGGTTTCTATTAATAATTTAAGTAATCTTAGCATAAAAAAATCCGAAAGCTATTGCTTTCGGATTTCAATATACAATTTTAAAAGTATTGCTGTTCTAAATTTCTGATTAAGAAAATGAACACCTGTTAGTATAAATACTTCAGTTTCATTTTAGGATTAATCTTTTTCAGAGTTTCAAAAATCAATTTGATCACACCTTCCACATCGGATTTTGCAACTGTTTCTACAGTTGTATGCATGTATCTCAATGGTAAAGAAATCAAGGCACTCGGAACGCCACCACCATTATAAGCAAATGCATCGGTATCGGTTCCGGTCACTCTGCTGGCTGCATCACGTTGAATGGCAATTTTTTCTTTTTCTGCAGTATCGAGAATCAGTTCACGAATTATACTGTGTACTGCCGGTGCATATGTAACTACAGGTCCTTTGCCGCACTTAAAGTCACCATGTTCTTTTTTATCAATCATTGGAGTAGAAGTATCATGACAAACATCCGTAACAATAGCAATATTCGGATTAATTTTACGAACTATCATTTCTGCACCTCTTAAACCTACTTCTTCCTGCACCGAATTACAGATATATAAACCGAATGGCAATTTTGTTTTACTTTCTTTCACCAATCTTGCCACTTCTGCAATCATAAAACCACCTAATCTGTTGTCTAGTGCTCTTCCTGTGTAGAATTTCTTATTCAGAATCATTAATTCATCTTCATAGGTAATTACACAACCAACATGTATGCCCATTTTTTCTACTTCTGCTTTGTTAGAAGCACCTACATCTATTGTAATATTTTTGATGGTTGGAGCAGTATCTTTAGATGTATCTCTTAAATGAATAGCAGGCCATCCGAAAATACCTTTTACGATACCTTTTTTTGTATGAATGTTTACACGCATAGATGGTGCAATCATATGATCTGAACCGCCATTTCTGATAACATTGATAAGTCCGTCGTCTCCGATATAACTTACAAACCAGGAAATTTCGTCAGCATGTGCTTCTATCACCACTTTAAATTCCGCTTCCGGATTCACCACACCATAAACAGTTCCGTAATGGTCAACATGATATTCGTCTATGTAAGGTTTTAAATAATCCAACCAGATTTTTTGCCCTTCTGCCTCAAAACCTGTTGGAGATGCATTGTTGAGATATTTAAATAAAAAATCTTCTGCTTTTTTGTCAATTGAATATTTCATTGTATGTATTTAGTGAACAAAATTAATCATTTATGCAAATTTAATGCATCGAAAAAATTGATAATGTGATAGATTTTCAACCAGTAATTTTCTTAATCAACTCACTATCAGGTCATTTTCAGTGTGCAAATGTACTATTTATCTTCAAATAATAATAATATTTAACCAAATTCTACTACGTGTCAGTACCTACATTAAAATACGTGACATATTGTATTTTATCTTCATGCGTAATTAAATAGTTTTGATAAAAAAAAGCATGAAAAGACTATTCGTTTTTACTTTACTATTAACTATTTATGTAAATTCTTTTGCCAAAGCAGGTTTTAAAATTGGTGCCGGTGTTGGAATCAGTGCGGCAAAAATTAAAGAGAAATTTTATTCTGACCGAAACAAAAACATGTTGGCATTTGATGTTGCCATTCTGATGGAAATAAAAGTTGCCAGATATTTTGCTATTCAACCAGAAATCCATTTTATACAAAAAGGATTTTCATTGAATTATGATGGTGTTGGTGGTATTAATAAAATCTACAGAAGAAGAAATTACATTGAAGTACCTGTCAATTTTAAGTTTATTTATCCATTTAAAAATAAGTCATCAGTAAATGCTTATATAGGTGTTGGATTTGGCTATGCGCTGACCAATAAACAAATCACAAAGTTTGAAAATGGAGAAAAACAAAGTGAAAAATTTCCGTATGATAACAATTTAGACGATGACAATATTGCTTACAGAAGATATGATATTATTTTACCTATTGGTTTTGGGTATGAATATAAAATAAACGACAAATTTTCAGTGTATGCTGATTTAAGATGGAGTTTGGATGTAAATAACAATATTCAATACAAGAATAAACCAGACCCGACACCAAGTTATTTTTATCGAAATTTCATCTTTAGTTTAGGCATGTATTTCATTGCAAAA